>JAGTQV010000074.1:0-7503 GCA_018397035.1 Candidatus Bathyarchaeota archaeon
AAGCTTCCATCAAGGAGGAGGAATTGAAGCGTGCAGCTCTATCCTCTACAGACGCCGCGAGCATAACAGAGACCTTCCAGAGCATCCTGCATAGGCGTGCAGGACAGAGGATCAGTCGATTCGAGGCTCTGGAATCAAGATACGGCGCTGGCAGGTCTAGGCGGATCCTGCAGATCCTGAAGGAAGCAAAGATCCTGCGTAGTGATCATCAAATGATTATGGGTTTCACCCGCACTCCAGGCTACACAACCCCTCTTGAGCTGGGCGCCTACGGAAGAGGCTCTGAACTATTGGGCAGATATGAGAGTGAGCCGGAAGAGTATGTGGGCAAGTATTTCTCTGAAGCGATCGATGAGGCTGAAGATCCGGAAGAGTTCATTCATCAAGCAGCAAGTGTACTCTCCGGGATCCCGTCGTTTCCAACCATAGTATCTTTCCATGCTAGGTTAGATGTGAGAGATACCCCGTTGAGAATAGATTTGCCATCATGGTCCTTCGGAATCGACCATGCCCTAAGAGACTTGAGAGGCTCCGCCTCAATTACAGGAGTCAACTTGGATAATGTACTCTGCATGCTTAGAACACTATTCGGCGGAATAAGACATTACAACATACTATTGACGTCGGTCGACAGTGAGGTCAGACTGAAGAAAGACACGGTAAACCGGATATACCTTCCAATACTGGAGAAGCATCTTGGGCTTCAGCTTCCTCTAGCACAGGCTAGAGGGTACAGACGTGGTTGGTATGTCTGAGAAGAAAGTCGGCGTAATAGTGGGCGAAGCTACGACCGACATGTTCTATTTCGCAAGCAGCATCGATGACTACCCACCGAAATGGGAGTATTTGATGGTCCTGTCAAATGAGATCGCCGATGGGGAGATTAGAGAAGTGCAGGTTCTGGCTCAAGTCGAGAGGATAGTCTCCGCAAGCCAAGTACTCAGTCGGGAGGTTGACTTCGACGCTATAAACCGTATTCTACAGGCGCGGATCGAGGATCTCAGAACCTGGGGTAAAGCTAGAGTACTTGGCTACATCCATCATGAACCGAGCGGAGGGAGAAGAAGGGTACTGCTCCCCAGGAGAGCTGTAGTCCCGGGAAGACCAGTCTACATCGCTCCAGTCCCGCTTCTTAGAGAGTTCTATTCCTCAACAGCAGAAGACGGATTGCATATTGGCGAGTTGATAAACCGGCCAGACGTCCCAGTCTTCATCTCAGCATCAGGCCTTAGAAGGCACTTAGCAATCATAGCGCAGACCGGAGCTGGCAAGAGTTACTGTGCCGGCGTCCTGATAGAGGAGCTCCTCGAAAAAGGCGCTACCATACTGATCCTTGATCCTCACTCGGACTATGTCCTGCTCTCACAGTCCAGAGGTGGTGGACTGCATAACCTGTCGAGTAGAGTAGTAGTCTTCCGTAACAAGGCAGCGACTGGAAGGTACAAGGATGTGGGCAATGTTAGACCATATGAGATTGCCTTCACCGAGTTGACGCCTGACGAGGTCTGCGACATAGCAGGGATCAGGGAGAAGGCTGTCAACCAGAGGAATGCTGTAGCTGAAGCGCTTAAGAGCTTCAAGGAGGAGATATACACGCCCGCTGACCTAGTGAAGAAACTTGAGGATCCTTCTGGATGGACTGAAGACAACAAGATAAGGAACGCTGCCAAGTCAGCGTTGAAATATATCAGAAGCCTTTCCAAGCTCAACGTCTTCGGGCTGACGTCAACCGAAATAAGCGAGATACTGAAGCCTATGAACGTCTCGGTCATTGACCTGTCTGGCCTTGAAGACAAGACGATGAACTACATAGCCTCAAACATACTATACGAGACGTATGAGGCAGTATCCAAAGGCGAATATGGCTTTCCCGTCTTCATCGTGATTGAGGAGGCTCACAAGTTCGTACCGTTCGAAGGCACATCCTACTCATCATCAATAACAAACCGGATAGCAGCAGAAGGCAGGAAGTTCGGCATCTTTCTCATCCTGATAACTCAGAGGCCCTCAAAGATAGCTTCGGACAGCCTCAGCCAATGTAACAGCCAGATAATCATGAGACTGACGAATCCGGACGATCAGAATGCGGTCGCCAAGAGCTCCGAGAGAATGAGTGCGGACCTGCTGGGTAACCTTCCAGGCTTGAATCCAGGAGAGGCGATCGTAGTCGGTGAAGTCACCACAGTACCGGTCATGATCAAAGTTAGGGAGAGACTGACGAGAGAAGGCGGCTCAGACATAGACCTGGCCAAGAAACTGGAAGAAGCCAGACTTGAGGTTAATGCGGCCGGTAGAGCGGATGAGGACGAAGCTAGAAGACAGAGGTTTACAGGCCAGTTCGGTGCGGAGTGATGAGTGTCCAGGCCTTAGTAACGGCTGACAATCACCTCGACCCGACAGCCGCCGGATTCAGTTATAGAAGATATGATCGCCGGAGGGACCATCTGCTCTGTTTTGAGGAGGTTATGAAGTATGCGGAGCAGAACAGGCCTGATATCTTGCTGGTTGCCGGGGATCTCTTCGATTCTGTAAGGCCTAGCAATCATTCAAGAGCCAGACTGATGCAGGATTTCAAAAGTCTCTCTGAAAAAGGGATCAAGATCTTCCTTGTAAGTGGACACCATGACACACCGAAAAGCGTAGAGGAGGGGGTCTCGCCCCTTGCGGTCTACGGCAACTCCGGATACGCGGTCTTCTTCCAGAACCCCTCAGAGCCGACGAAAGCAAAAATGAAAATTGGACAGCTTGAACTCTCAGTCCTAGGCCTAAGCTATAATCCACTGTTACAGGCAAGACAGGACCCGCTCACAGGTCTAGATTTGAGAGCTGAAGGCGACATCAGAATCTTTGTGACTCACTATCCCATTGAAGGATTCTCAGGCTGCGCTGCAGATGAGGCAGTGATCAAGTTGTCTTCGTTTCCCCAGGACTTCCAGCTCATCACAGCAGGGCATATCCACAGATACCAGAAGAAGCAACTTGGCGACGCGGTGATACTCATCCCTGGAAGTACAGAAAGAACCTCATTCCAGGAGGAGGACGATGAGAAAGGCTTCGTCTGGCTTGAGATTTTGAAGAAAGGTGTCAGCTCCATTGAACACATCAGGACTCCGGCGAGAAGATACAAGACGTTGACGGTTGAGTGGCCAATTCAAGGCGACACGCTGGAGGTGTTGAAGAAGATAGTTGAAGAATATAGTGACCTAGATTCGGTTCTAAGGCTCAGGCTGCGCGGCAAGGTCACGACGGAGCAGCTTGCCGGATACAGGAGAGCTGATCTGCTTGCATATGCGGAGAACAAGTACTTCCATTTCTCCGTAGATGATGGTGAACTGGTGATCGAATCCCCTGAGCCGTTGGAGGCCTTGCCCCTGACGACTCCACTGGAGGAACTGCGCCGATACTTTGCATCATTGATGGAGAATTCATCAGAGGAGGAAGTCCGAATTCTCCGGGATGCGCTCAACCTTGCCGAGGCGAAATTGAAGGAGGCGGGAGCATGGTAAGGCTTCTGAGTCTTCAAGCATACAACTTCAAGAAATTGAGGATTGATGAGCCTCTAAACTTTCCGGAAGGTACAGTGCTGATAGCGGGGATGAATGAGAGTGGAAAGTCTTCGATCCTTGACGCTGTACTCTACGCTCTTTATGGACGAGTCATCAGGCCTCCGCCTTTGAGGGGGAGGACCAGGAATGAAGACATCATAGCGTACGGTGCGAACGAAGCGAGGGTCATTTTGGAATTTCAGGTGGCTGACAGGAAATTCAAAGTCATAAGGACGGTGCACAGGAGCAAGCCCACCAGAGCTAACCTAGACGAGATACTTGAGAATGGTGAGCTTAGACCTCTCGCAGCCACACAGGAGAAGGTCACTGAAGAGATCGAGAGGCTGCTTGGCGGAATAACCTTCCAAGAACTTGTCTCAAGCAATGTTGTAGCACAGAAGGATCTCGACAGACTCATCAGAGTCGCAGCTGATGACAGGAGACAGATAATCAACGCCTTTCTAAACCTCGAGAGCTTCAACGTTGTCTCTGACCTCCTGAATGAGGAAAGAAAGAACCTTGAAGGAACTCACAGCAGACCAGGCAAGATTCCTCAAGCGAAGAGAGAATTGGAGCTGCTGCAGCAGGAGTTTGAGCGGTTCAAAGAATATCGCGAAGAGTTGAGAAAGGCTCAAGATGATATCGCATCACTGGAGAACGACCGGAGAGAAACAGCGGAAAAGCTGCAATCCAAGTCAAATCTATGTCAACTCTTGTTCAACTATAATGATGAGCGGAAACGGAAAGAGCGGTTGGAGGCTGAAGCGACTAAGGAGAGATCAAGGCTTCAGGATTTAAAGAGCCAGGTAGCAAATCTCAGGCGGTCGGTGGACGGAGCCCAAGCTAGGCTAAGTCTCCCCAACACCGCATCGGTTACTAGGAGAATTCAGGAAAGGATTGTCAGAATTGAAGAGCTTCTTGAAGCCTCAGAGGATAAGTTGGGAAGCCTCAGGATGGAGGAGGTACAGCCGCCATCAATAGATCTTGGCCCTTTGTCGCTCAGTATTGAGGAAGTGGGGAAGTCTAACCTGCCTCTTGCGGTTGGAGTGGCCCTCTCATTCCTCTCAGCTTTGTTATCCTTGCTCCTGTATTGGCCGATCACAGCTTTGATCTTGGCTCTTGTTGGGTCTGTACTCTTGCTGAAGCTCGCGAAACGAATAGCAAAGTTGGCGCATGTAGCGAAGATGAGGGTTGAGGTTGGTCTGCTCCATGACCTGCTCGGCCAATTGAAAGCACTACCTTCATGGCAGGAGATCTTGGAATTAAAGACGGAATGCATCAGACTGGAGAAGAAAGCTGCCCAGTTGATCCTCCCTGAGCTGCCACAGGGAGTAACCTTCGATGATCGACTGCTGGAAGAGGAGACTGGACAAAGGGAAGAACTGGCCAAGAGACTGGAGGGTATCAGTGCCAGAATCGAGGAGAAGACGAACCTTATTGAGCATGCCACAAAGTATCTTGAAGAACACAAAGATGCGGAGGAGAATCTCAGAACACAAGAGGAACTCATAAAACGCTTGGAGAGGGACTTGGATGTATTAAGGAGAGCACTCGAGGGAATCGAGAAGACAGCTGAGACGCTCCGGCGACGAGTCAGACCGAACGTGCAGAGGTATATGAGCCACATCCTGCATGCACTTACGTCTTCAAGGTACAGGGCTGTAAAGCTGGATGATGACTACAAGCTCGAGGTCTGGGATCCTGAGGCTGGTGAATACAAAGTTAGGGAAGTCTTCTCTGGGGGGACAGAGGACCAGTTCATGCTCGCTATGAGGCTCTCATTTGCCCTTGCTCTACTGCCGGAGACGAAAGGAAGGAAACCAGAGTTTTTGTTTCTTGATGAGCCTCTCGGAAGCTCAGACGAAGTTAGGCGCTCCAGTATTGTAGACTACCTAAGCTCTGAATTGAGTGAGAAATTCAAACAGATCTTCCTGATCAGCCATGTTGGCGGCCTAGAGTCCAAGATACCTAGAACAATCTACATGGAGGAAGGACGACCCCGCTTATCCTACTGCGCCAGCTTAGTCGAGAGGGTCTAGGCTGTATTCAAATGAATACCTGTATTTCCAGTATGGCTCGTATCTGCCCTCCAGTAGAGCGGCCGCGTCTTCAACGAATACCCTCTCCTCATTCGTTGGTATTGCGTAGACCTTTATCTTCGAAGCGTCGCTACTGATGATACTCTCAATGTTTCCTAAAGCTTGGTTGTTTCTATCCCTGTCGATCCTTATTGATAGTTGCTCTAGTCCTGAGCATGTCGCCTCTCTGTATCGTGGAGATCGCTCTCCTGCACCGCCTGTGAAGGTGATCGCGTCGACCTCGCCCAAGGCTGCCGTGTAGGCCCCTATGTATTTCTTAAGCCTGTAACATTCAATTTCGAAAGCCAGTTTGCAGTCCTCATCCCCGGAATCAACCCCCTTGAGGATGTCTCTTCGGTCAGAGTATCTTCCTGTGATCCCTAAGAGTCCGCTTCTTCGGTTGAGTGCATCCAACATTTCCTCAGGTTGCAGGTTGAGCTTTCTCATAAGGTACAGCGGTATCGCTGGGTCGATGTCTCCGCAACGAGTTCCCATAACGGCCCCTTCAAGCGGGGTGAATCCCATGCTGTGGTCGTAGGCTACGCCCTGCTTCACCGCTGTTATGCTGACACCGTTTCCGATATGCAGCGTGATCATGTTGACTTCACTGGGGGGTCTTCCGAGGTGTACGGCGGTCCTCCTGCTAACGTAGAGGTGCGATGTGCCATGAAATCCAAACCGGCGAACCCTGTACGACCGCGCCCACTCCTTCGGTATCGCATACGTGTAGACGTGAGGGGGCACTGTTGAAAAGAATGCCGTATCGAATACGCCTATGTGAGGGATTTGAGGCAGAAGCTTCATCGCTGACTCCAGTCCAACGAGGTTGGGAGGGTTATGTAATGGGGCGAGTTCGATACACCTTGATATCTCCGCTTTGACTTCCTCGTCTATGATCGTTGAGTGTGCTAGTTTTTCGCCTCCATGGACTATTCTGTGGGCTACCGCATCGATTTCGATGGCATGTTTCCTCGGGGCTGGATAGACCTCGCTCAGTTCTAGCAGAAGACTGATCGCTTCAGAATGATCAGAGACAGGCCGCTCCAATCTTACCGGAGGGCTCCGTGTAGTATGGTGCTCGACGAATGACCCTTCAAGTCCAATACGTTCAACGATGCCGCTTAAGATCTTGCGGTAGTCAGGCGTCTTCCAGAGTGAGTACTTGACCGAGGAGCTGCCACAGTTAAGAGTAAGTATGTTCAACCCGGATCAAGGATATAGCTCCAGCTCCCTCTAGTCAAGGTTTTTGCGGACGGCTTTGATGGCGGTGGGCGCGTCGAAGGTTAGCCGTCAGCGGTTCGCTGGCTCAGCCTCAGTCATGGATAGGTGTAAGGGGGTAGGTTGATGCTATTCTATCCCCAGAAGACTGTCACATCGCTCTTGCAGAAAGGGCACTTATGTTCAACCTTGACGCTTTCTTTGAATGCTTCCTGAGACCAGGATGCTAGGTCATGAACGTCGTCAGGCGGTGTTATCTCGAACGTCGATCCGCACTTGTCACACTTGACCATCGTGAATCTTCCTTCTTCTGATGCCTCGCTTGCTGGCAAAGTCATCGCCATCCAATGGGTGCAGGTGCCTTATCAACTCTTGGACTATGCTTTCCCCAGTAGTACTACAGGCCGCTCCGGACTATCTAGAGTCGTCATGTAAACCTCCTTGCTTACGAAAGCGTAAGATGTAAGCGGAAGGCTAGCTACACACATGTCCAAACCCTCCGGGACCTACGCCTATGACGGCAAGCGTTATATCGGCACCCGCCGGATACACGCTACTTGCCTTTGAAAGGCGAATAGGAGAAAAAGAAAATGAGTGAAGAGAAAAAAGAAGCCAAGCCAGGGGTTTCCCGAAGGAGCTTCATCACAGGAAGATACTCTGAC
>JAGTQV010000074.1:7522-7896 GCA_018397035.1 Candidatus Bathyarchaeota archaeon
CAACCTACGGCGCAACACAACTTGCGATGCCTAAGCCGGAGAAGCCGGCTGCCGAGCCGGTTGCAGGAAAGACCATCACCTTAACGATCAACGGCAAGCCGTACCAGCAGTGGGTCAGCGCTCGATGGACTCTCCTTGAACTACTACGTGACAAGATCGGTCTTGTAGGGACACAGGAGGGCTGCTACTACGGAGAGTGCGGAGCATGCACAGTACTCGTGGGAGGAAAGCCAATGTTGTCATGCGAGATACTTGCGATCGAAACAGACGGCTGGGATGTTACGACGATCGAAGGGCTTGCCAAAGGGGATAGGTTGGACCGACTGCAAGAGTCTTTCATAAGGAATACTGCCTTCCAGTGCGGAGTCTGTACG
>JAGTQV010000075.1 GCA_018397035.1 Candidatus Bathyarchaeota archaeon
GAGCCGCTGGCCATAATGTATCCGACAAGTCTTCCATTACTGTAGGCGGTGAAGCAGTACTCCTCAAACTCCTCTTGGAGTCTGCTCAATACCTTAGATCTGTCAGCTCCAAAGAATCTTCCATCAAATAGTAATAGTTCATTCATAGAGTCCCTTCCAGTCGACCGGACGTCCCTGTACGGGATCCTTCTTCCTTCACCACGGAAGACTTGAACCTGCCCCTCCACTCTGAATCCCAGTCTCCGATAGAAGGTTACTCTGTTCGGGAAACAGTAGAGCTTCAGAGACTCTGCTCCTCTGCTCTGCAGGTACCTTATCGCCTCCCTCACCAGCCTTGTTCCGGCTCCACGCCTCCTAGCCGACTCTGCGACGAAGACATTCCCTATCCAACCGATCTTTCCGAAGACTACAGTCGTCACTATTCCAAGCCGCCTCTCACCGTCGACGGCTATGAAGCAACCCTCCGGCTCAAAGCTCAGTATACGATTCAGGTCCTGCTCAGTGTAGTGTATACCTTCCACTTTCACGATCTCAGCTATGAAGCTGAAATCTGATTCTTCGATAGTTCTGATGTCCATTCTTTCTAACAGGCTTCTCGTTGACAGTATTTAATGGCGGACGGTCTATCTATTTAGGCTTGATTCGCAGAGGCACCGGCACTCTTATCTGATCTGCATAAATTAGTTTGCCGAAAGTGAGTGGTTGCAGATGATTATCGGCTACCTACTACTTCAGGCCGCCAGCCTTCTGCTGCTTCTGGACATCTACACGTTATCTAGGTCTGGTTCTACTTTGAGAGATTCTCGAAGGGGCTTAGCAGCGTTCGTTACAGCGGCATTATGTGTTCTGGCCGCTTTCCTCATTTACTTGAACTCTTTCCTATGCAACAACTTCTCTCTAAGGGACGTCTACGCCTACAACTCTATCGATCTCGCGATCATGTACAAGCTCTACGCAAGTTGGGCTAGTGCAGGCGGTTCGATGCTTCTCTGGTCTACCATATTCAGCTCCATATACGTCTTCTACAGGGTTCAGGGACACGGCAGTAGTGAACGGGACGAGTCAAAATGCTACATGCACCTTAACATACTCCTGATCTTGCTGCTGGCGGCGACGATACTTGCAGATCCATTCGCAAGGTTGAGCTTCGATGCTGGTGGAGGGCTAGGACTCAATCCTCTTCTCCAGTCTCCTTGGATGGCGATACATCCACCCATCATCTTTCTCGCGTACACTCTACCCTTCTTCCCGCTCGCCTTCTCATTCACCAGCCTGAGCAGGGGGGAGGAGAGTTATGCGGGTTCAATCCGTCTCTTCATGCAGCTAAGCTGGCTTTTCTTCACTCTAGGCATAGCGTTGGGTGGCGTCTGGGCGTATGAGGTACTGGGATGGGGTGGGTACTGGTCATGGGATCCAGTTGAGACAGCTTCTCTGCTTCCTTGGCTCACAGTGACAGCGTACTTCCACACAACTGCCATGACTGATCGCGGCAAGAGCTTGATTAGAGAATTCTCAGTTCTGGTAACAGCTCTCTTGGTAGTTTTCGCAACGATGATCACTAGAAGCGGAGCGTTGGTGTCGGTTCACGCCTTTGAGGCGTCTATAGCCGGCGTAACGTTGCCTTTCATCATAATGCTGCTTTACATAGCCGGCTACTTCATCTATCTGAGAGGCAAGGTTAACAGGCCTATCTTCACATTTCCGAAAGGTCACTCCAAGAATTCAGTACTCTTAACGATCGCATACATCACCCTTCTCTACATGACTGGAGTATGTCTTCTTGGAGTATCACTGCCAGCGCTGCATTCGATTCAGCTGGGAACAACATACAGTCTGGGGAAGGAGTTCTATAATACTTGGCTGCTCCCGCCGACGCTTCTCTTCATCGTCACACTGGTCTTCTGCAGTATACCGAGGAGAGTCAGCTTCAAAGCTTCCTTGGCTGTCATCATGATCACAGTCTCCACCGCAGTGCTCTCTGTAATCTTAAGATCTCCCACGACTAACCAGTTTGCCAATTTCGGCTTACCCTTCTTGGCTGTGGCTCTTATCTCCACGCTCTGTAGCCTAGCCTACGCCACGGTCAACTTGAGGAAGTTGCGTCTAATCGCTTTCGGCCGAGCCCTAGTTCATACATCCTTAGTTTTGATACTGCTGGGTGTATTCCTGAGTTCATCTATGGAGACCTACGACCAGGGACTCTTAGGCGTAGGCGACACCCTCCACGGGATTGGTTTTGAACTCACTGTTACAGGCGCCAGTCTTAGCGGCCCCCACGGATCTATACACACGCAGAACGGCACCTTACCAGAGCATTCCTCACTGGAACTCGACGTCGCCGCCTCGTATGGCAACAGTAGATCTGGCGGACGCCTCTGGACAGGTCTCTACACCGTATACGGACTGGTCTCTAGACCGCTCATCCTCAGGGACGGCCTGAATGATATATATGTCAGTGTAGGATTTACAGATTCACTCTATAGAGTCTTGCTTCTTCAACTTGCATCCACCGAGCAGCCTCAATTATCCGAGTTTACGATTCAGGTCAGAGTGATACCGTACGTGAATCTTATCTGGGCGGGTGTAGCACTGTTCACTCTGGGAAACATCATACTCATCATTGCAGGTCTGAGGCGTAACAGAAGTATATTCTAGTGGAACATGGGAGTGGGGTTCACTTCCATCTTTCTTCACTCAAGATGGGACATATGTGCAATAGGATCCGCGGTGGGAAATGGCAAGGTTCAATGTTGCGTCTATACGCTGGATCCGCCACGCGACTGCAGAACTTTTGTGCAGCCGTGATTCACCTTCTGTAGGCCG
This sequence comes from Candidatus Bathyarchaeota archaeon, assembly GCA_018397035.1. Classification (GTDB taxonomy): domain Archaea; phylum Thermoproteota; class Bathyarchaeia; order 40CM-2-53-6; family RBG-13-38-9; genus JAGTQV01. The sequence continues at coordinate 2,824 of JAGTQV010000075.1, forward strand.
CTTGCAGAGTCTTACTGATGCGCGGCTGGACAAGCAGAATCAGACATCTTAATTAAGCATATGAATGTTCTACGGGGCAGGAGCTGGGCTTCTTGACTTCAAGAGTGTACTTTGCTGATATGCGATCGAGGAGTGCTGACCAGACGATCTCGAATAAGCTAAGGAGCCTCTTCGATGTGTCTGAGATGCACAAGATCATATCTGAGGGTGATGTCGTCGCGTTGAAGGTCCACCTAGGTACGGGTGAGAATCACAGGCACCTCAGGCCTGAACATGTGAGAGCTGTTGTAGAGAAGGTTCAGGAGGCGGGCGGTAAGCCTTTCGTTACGGAGACTACTGGAATCGGCTTGGCATCGATCAGGGGGACCGCCGTCGGCTGTATTAAGACGGCGACATTGCATGGTTTCACTCAGGAGACTCTGGGCGCCCCGATAGTAATAGCTGATGGCCTCAAGGGACTATCCGGGGTAAAGGTCAAGATCAACGGGATAAGGATGAGGGAGGTGGAGATAGCTCAGGCGATAGCTGAATCCGATGCTATGATATCGATCGCTCACGTGAAAGGCCACCCGAGAACAGGGCTCGCCGCGACCCTGAAGAACATAGGTATTGGATGTTTAACGAAGGTGGGCAAAGCGCCGCTGTACATGGCGAAGAAGCCGAAGATAGATCAAAGACTATGCAACAACTGCGGAGTCTGCATCAGGTTCTGCCCGGTTGGGGCTATCAGGCAGTCAAGGGGAAGGACCGAACTGATACAGCGGAGATGTATTGTGGGATGCGGATGCTGGGATGTCTGTCCACAAAAGGCGATAACGAGATGGAATGATCTCCACCACCCGAGGAACAGCGAGCTGATAATCAGAAACGTTGATGCTGCCGCAGCCGTCGTCAAGCACATTGGAAGAGACAAGATCGCCTACCTCAACCTAGCGTACGAGATCACTCCACACTGTGACTGCGCTGACTACGGTGATGTCCCGATGGTGCCCGACATCGGTGTATTCGCGTCACGGGATCCCGTGGCCGTTGACAAAGCAGCTTCTGATGCAGTAATCAAGGCTCCAGGGATCGCTGGATCTGCTGCTGACGAGGTCGGTGTGATGAGGCCTGGCGACGACAAGTTTACAGGGCTCTCAGAATATTCTCCTTTTGCACCTTTCAGAAACGTTGACCAGACGAGAGAGTGGAGGATCCAGTTCGAGGTAGCTGAGAAGCTTAGACTTGGAACAACAGAGTATGAACTGGTGAAGATAGAGTAAAACCAAACAAGGGGAGGGGACAACTGGAAGAATGGGAGAAGAGAATAGGTTTCTGTAGACTCGCCTGTTCCGTTAACTACCAAGTCCTATGCTTCTGAAAGCACTCGTTACAGTAGACCGGTCTTCCCTCTTTCGGTACAAAGGGCACTTCTGCCTCCTTTCCGCAGTCGGAGCATGTTATCTTGTGCATAGTCCTTTGACCGAATCCGCGCCTCTCAAAACTCATACTTCTCACTCCTTTACAGCTAGTTATACAGCTGATTTCCGCTCAGCAGAATCAACGTATACTGGGGACGTGATTCATGTGCATCACATATAAACTTATGTGGGTCTCCTGCAGAGAGAGCGAGAAGACCCCAATATTGAGGTGCTCTTCAACAGCTTTTGAGTGTCCTTATGCAGCTGCTGGGAAGACCCAATAGATCAGCGGCGCCATGGAGTATTATCTTTCACGTTAAGAGTGGATTATGCTGCAAGACACTGGGCTGGAATACCTGTTGAAGCCGTTTTCAGAATTCTGGATGTAGGGCCTTCAGACATAGTTGACTGCAACCGGATAAGTGACTCACCAATCCCCCCATTCCCTCTTGAGTAAGTCTCGAATCTCTGATAGAAGGCTTTACAAGTCAATGTGGCTAATGTCGACTTGAGGATTGAGTAGTATCCCAAGGTTTGAGCGGCCAAGCATTACTGAACAGATGGTTAAGGCCCGAGTTCTGAAGATGACCCAGCAGGTCTGTCCCCGGAGGTACGCGGTAGAATTCCGAAGGGTCTGTCAAGTGGGTGGCTTATGGGAGGCTGATGGGACTTACCGCGTACCTGACAGTGATACACCACGTAGATTCATGGTGAGATTCAGTCTTCAAGGGACGGTCAGATTCAAGGATATAGAACCTCCATAACGGCTTAACCTCCAGATTAACGGAAAGCCTTAAGCGACTACTCTAGCATTTAAGGCAGACCCAGGCGGGGACTGGATGAACAAGAACCCGATCGACAAATTCAAGGTCAGTATCTCAGACCTCAGCTTTGTCGGGGAGGACTTACAGAGGCCTGAGTGCATACTGGCTGAGCGGGATGGCACACTCTGGGCAGCAGATGCAAGAGGCGGGGTCGTCAGGATCCAGCCTGACGGAACACAGAAGATCATAACAGACAAGTCGGACTTCCACTTCGCCCAAGCCGCCGACCTGACTTCGAAGTTCACGCAGGGAACACTTCCTAACGGCTTAGCCTTTGCCAAGAACGGTGACATACTCATAGCTGACTTCGGAAAGGATCTGCTGAAGGTTATGACACGCGACGGTGAGAGCAAGACTCTCTACGATGAGATTGATGGTGAACCTATCGGTAAGGTTAACTTCGTTCTTCGCGACTCAAGAGGCCGCATATGGATAACAGTCTCCACAAAGACCAAGAACTGGATAGACGCGATCAAGCCGGGTGTTTCAGACGGTTACATAGCGGTTGCGGATGATGAGGGTATTCGAGTGGCTGCAGACGGTTTCAACTTCACTAATGAGATCAGATTCGACGCTGATGAGGAGTACCTGTATATCGCTGAGACGGCAGGCCGAAGAATAAGCCGGATGCGTGTACACGATGACGGAACCTTATCAGACAGGGAGGTCTTCGGCCCGACTGATCTTGGGCCAGGCGGCTTCCCAGACGGAATCGCTTTCGACTCATACGGAAATCTCTGGGGCACCCTCATCTATGGTGAGAAGATCTTCGCATTAACGCCTGAGGGTGAACTTCGAATAATTTTGGATGACGGAAACCCTGAAGCGATAGCCAGACTGGATAAGGACTTCTTCGCAGGCAGATACTCCATGGACGATATGTTAGCGTGCCAGAGCAGTGTAGCCCCTTGGATGGCAAGCATCACCTTCGGCGGGCTGGACCTGAAGACCGTCTATGTGGGAACGCTGAAAGGTACCCGGATACCTTACTTCAGGTCTCCGGTTGCAGGCTTACCTATGATACATTGGTATGAGAAATATGGTTGAATCATTCTTCATCCTCCTCAATCTTCTCCGCGGCCTCCTCAAGCTCCTCCTCAGTGATTAAGCCCTTGATGAAGAGGATATCATTGACCCATTCAGTTATCAATGTGTCAATATTCTCCGTCGGGATCAAGGGATGCCTCTTCAGGACTGTCTGCAAGTCTGTGAATAGGCTGTCAAGCTCGGTACCGTTGACTCTCTGCTTCTTCCCGAATGTGAACCTCATTCAGAGTCACTGCTTCCCCGCTCAGTCAGGGTCTCAAGAGTATATAGGGCTTGACTATGACTTCTCAGAGGTTTCCCAGGCCTGAGCCCCTCAATATACTGATTTACTGGTGCTCAAGCGGGGGCATATTCAGTACTGGGTGACTTATCCTCTTAAGCCAGTCCAGCAGGTCCCCGAGTCTCCGCGCCTGGTTCTCATCCGCGATCTTCTCATAAAGGTCTGGGACACCCTCCTCCCTGCTTCGACGTTTCAGATCCTCCTTAAGAGATTCCTTCAGGTCACTCGGCATCCAGACAAGTCTTCTTATTCCACCATCAGCCCTGAAGAATTTCCTGCTGACTATCCACTTCTTCGAATGTCCGAGCATCCCAGGGATCTGTCCACCGATTATCCCGGCGAGTGTGGAGAACTTCATGCCGATCGGTGTCTCTTCTTTGAACTCTCGACTGACAACGACTATGCCGTGGCATTCTGGGATATAGACCGATATGCACTCGAAGCAGCCGCATGAAGTGGTTGGATAAGACATCAGACTGTACAGGTTAACACGTTCAACCTCGCCGTGGGATGCTGCGTGGACAAACTCGTTCACACCCTCCCATTCACCCCTCGCCTCGCTCAATGCTCTGCCTTTAGGTACAGGCTGGTTGGCGCCTGTTCCACTACGTATCTTATGTCCTGCAGCCGCATCCGTGTATCCAACAGCCCCACATAAACCATCCCTTTCAGGCGTTATGATGCAGACATGATTCGGGGAGAAGCTCTGGCAGAGTATGCAGCTGTAGAAAGTGTTCACATCCTCGTCGGCCAGGTATGTGAGCTTAGCATCCCTTAAAGAGTAGGTCCGCTGTGCTTTCTCAAGCATCTCCTTAACCTTCACCTCGTCCGTGTACATTGTGACCTGAACTTTCTTCACCAGGTCCGGGTAATCACTGTGAAGGATGTGATGTATCATGTCTCCGAAGTGCCGTATCTTGAATCCTCTCTTAAATCCGTCTCTAGATATTCTCACCCATCCCTTGTCCCTCTGCGCGATATGCCAAGTCTCCTCACCGTAGTTTATGATCTCATGTATCCGCCGCTCAAGCGTAGACTCCAAGGATCTGTCTAGGTTCTCGCCGGCGACCTCAACCAGGATTCCAAGCGGGTAAGCTTTTCCCTCCTCCATCAAGTCGATCTCAGGCCCTGAGACTGTGATTCTTCCATCTTCAACCTCGCCTGCCTCTCTGACTTGGAGGAGCTCAAAGTAAGGTGACTTTCCTCCACCAAACTCAACATACATCTCTTCCTTCCTGATTCTTTTTCCCTCAAAAGCTCGGCTGAAGCCTATCGGAAGCTTGACA
>JAGTQV010000076.1 GCA_018397035.1 Candidatus Bathyarchaeota archaeon
GCACCAGTCTGTCTCTTGTCTGATGGAGATTACTTTCTCCACGATTCTGTGTGAGGCCTCCTTGATGCGGGTTCGAGTCCTTCCAGGCCAGAGTGACGGTACTGATTCAGCCAGTTATAGAGGGTTCTCCGTGGTATCTGTGCTGCAGCGCATATCTCACCAACCGGTGTTCCCTCCTCCCGCCTTCTGATACACCAACGCCTCAGCCTGATGATGTCTCTTGACTTCCTCATGCAAACACACTCTATACCCTCTCTACTTACGAGTGTACCATATGTCATGGGATAACACAATTGTCAGCGTCGCCATGATGTATCGGCCATCATACTCACCTTCATCAACCGAAATCACATCAACTCCAACACCTACACCCGCTCCAACACCTACTGCCACAGAAACCTCTACACCAACCCCTACATCAACGCCGACCGTTAGTGACGAAGACCTCATCAGACAAATGGTCGATGGCTACTATGACGCATTCAATAGACACTCAGCAAAAGACGAAGTGGCCTTTTTCACCGCAGACGCAACAAAAATGCTCAACCACGGTAGAGATGGAACTTACAAAGGCACTGCACAAATAACACAGCAACTCACAGCTGCCTTCAAAGGCGCCCCCTGATATAGCTCTTACAAACCAAGAAATTACCAAGCTAGAGATCAGCGGAAACAAAGCCACTGTTCAAGTCAAATACAAAGGCTCTGCTAAGAGCATCAACTGGTCATCAGACAACATGACTGAGAACATGGAACTTGTAAAGATAGGCGGCGCATGGAAGATAGCGAAGACAGATGTAGTATATTGATCTCGGCAGGGTAGCCCCTCATCCACCCCCCTTTTCTTGCGATTATGCCAGCTAGAACAAACTGCCACTTGGACTTAGAACAGTCGTGAGGCGCAGGTGCGATCCTTAACCTCAAGCTCTGATCGCTGACTGACCTAGGCTTCGGCTTCTGCAGACATCATGGTGTTGTTTACGAGTTGTGCTACTGCTTCTTTGATGATCTGCTGGAAGGCCTGTCTGCTTGCCAGTTCCCGCCTAGTCTCTATGTTACTTAGGAGCCGAGTGAGTTCTGCTTGGAGATCCATCGACTGTCCAACTTTTCCCGACATTATATTGAGGTGCTTCTCCGCGGTCCTGTATTGGTCTAGGAGGTACTGCTTGTCCATGTTAAACTTGTCGCGGTGGTTAGGGTCAACCTCATGACCCATCCAGTGCTCAACGGCCTCAAGGTCTAATCCATCCCTCTTACCCTGCAGGTGCAGAAGGTCCGAGCAGTATCCCAAATCTCATGAGATTAAGTCCATACCTTGTGCCAGCCCAAACAGCCATATCCAGCATACTGTGTATCTTAAACCTAGAGGTATCATGACAAAACAGCAAGAAAAGGTATCAGACAAAAATGTATAGGATAGTCCAGATATCAGACACTCACATCTCGAGGTACGGACAGTTCGTTGAAGAGATGTTCGACAAAGCTGCCAAGAGGATCAATGAGCTGGATCCTGCTCCTGACATAGTGGTTCATACAGGCGACCTCACAGACACGGGTGTTCTGGCGGACTATGAATTCGCCATCCAGAAGTTGAAGGCCATAGATCCTAAGGTTATCGTGGCTCCTGGGAATCATGATGAACGTAACTACGGACAATCCCTCTTTCGGGAGCTTGTCGGTCCTTTAGAGTATGAGTTTGACTCAGGCCGATGCATGTTCTTTATGATGAACAGTCCGGAGCCGGACAGGGATGAGGGGCGGCTAGGCAGGAGGAGGCAGACATATCTGGAGGAGAGGTTCAAGGCTCTGCCCAGCAACAAGGTCAAGGTTGTTGCCTTCCATCACCACCTGATCCCTGTCCCGCATGCAGGCCGAGAGATGAACGTGCTTGAGGATGCCGGGGACGTGCTTGACCTGATCCTGAGTTACGACGTTGACCTCGTTCTTATGGGTCACAGACATGTTAGAAGAGTCCTCCGCATAGGCAGGACGTTCCTCGTGAATGCTGGAACGGTATCGAGCATAAGAACCAGAGGCCGTCTTGGCCATTCATTGAACATCATAGACATTGATGAACATGGTGAGGTGAAGGTTCAAGAGCTCAAGCTGAAAGAGTGAGTGCGGCGCAGCTGGAGGCTGAGTGATGACTGAGCATTCTGAATGCAAGTACAAGATGGCGATCGTGATCAGGCAGGACCTGAAGATGGGGAAGGGTAAGATCTGTGCACAGGTTGGTCACGCATCAGTCTCAGCCTCAGAGACTGCGAGGAAGGAGCGCAACTCTTGGTGGAAGCGGTGGATCGAGGAAGGTCAGTGCAAAGTCGTCTTGAAAGTGAGCTCTGAGGATGAGCTGCTCAAGCTCGAATCGAAGGCGAGAAGGCTCGGTTTGCCAACCACCATGGTGAGGGATAGGGGACTCACCCAACTTAGGCCTAACACCCTCACATGCATCGCGATAGGACCAGGCCCGATCAGGACGGTTGACACTATCACTGGGCAGCTTCGCCTGCTCTAGTACAGAAAGCCAGATCCGAAAAGCTCTGCGCTGGAAGTTGTCTAGTAGAGCCGGGCCGCTATGAAATCCGCCAGTTCTGCCAAGGATTCTCTTGCAGGCGTCTCAGGCAGAGCCTCGAGACTCTTCTTTGCGTCTTCAACCAGTCTTTTCGCCAACATCTGAACCTTGACCTTTGCGCCTGTAGATTCAAGGAGCGTTATCGCCTGCCTCAGCCGAGCCTCATCCACCCTCTCGGCCCTTATTATCCTCATGAGTCGGCTCCGTTCTTGACTGGCCATCTTAGGCAGGGCGTACACGATGACTGCGTTGTTGAGTTTATGCTCAAGTATATCCTTACCCCTCTGTTTCCCTGTCTCCTGACCGAATATGTCTAGGAAGTCATCGATCACCTGAAATGCGAGGCCAACCTTCTCTCCGTAGGTCGAGATTGCCTTGAACTGCGACTTGCCTGCATGAGCTGCAACAGCCCCTGCCAGACATGCCGCCTTGATGAGCTCAGCGGTCTTCTTCATGATCACTTTGAAGTAGAGTTCAGGCGTGACCGTTTTGTAACGGTGCTTTGCAATGTAATCTTCACCCCTGCCGTCCTGTTCGAAGAGGATGTCCATCCGTTCCCCTTCTATGGTCTGCTTCACCGCGTTGACGACGAGTGCATAGATCTTTCTCGATATTGGGAGACTCACAGCCATTTCACCTATGACTTCCCTGTAGAACATCCCTGCCAGCAAAGCTTGTGTATCTCCATACTCGGCCCTGACAGTAGGCCGTCCCCTACGCAACTCACCGTGATCGATGATATCATCCATTATCAAGGAGTAGTTGTGGATCAGTTCGAAGACAGCTGCAGGCAGGAGGGCGTCTCTAAGCCTGCCCCCGCATGCCTGGCAGCAGAGTAGGGTCAACGCCGGCCTCACCCTCTTACCCCCTGCCCTAACCTGATGAGTCACTATGGGCCGGAAATCCCTCCCAACCCCTCTGCTGAGGTACCTCAGCATAATCGGGTCCACAGCTTTGGCTGTCTCACGGAGAACCTGCTGAATAGTCAAGGATCCCACCTGCAGATGATGCGCGGTCGCCTGAATTGTGGGTTGAGGCTGAACTTGGAGGCACGTGTCCTCCCATCTTCCAGGTCTAGGCTGTAGGCCCTCTGGAGTCTGGGATGAATCGGGTGCATTCGATATCCTCTCCTTGGATCAGCCTCGTAAGGTTTCCTGGTCTCCTAAGGTTCAGTATCACAACCTCTCTCCCAACCGATACGAGACTGACTGATTCATTGATCTTTCCAAGCATACCCTTTGTGACGTCTGTAGCAGCCGACTCGCCGATAGATCTCACCTTCTCGCTCAGAGTCCTCGGCGTGATCACCCTTATCAGGTTGGCGTGTGGGTTCATCTTGGGGTCTGAGTCGAAGACTCCGTCGACGTCACATCCGAATATCACTCTTGCAGCGTTCAGCCTCTCCGCCAGGTACACGGCTATCTGGTCGCCTGAGACTATGCTGAACCCCGTCTCCACGTCAGCCACGACATCGCCGCTGCAAAGAGGCACAAACCCTAGGTCGAGCATCATTCTAAAAGGTTCAGTATCCACCCTTAGGAGTCTGCCTCTACTTGCGACCATGCAGCTTGAAGACAGGAAAGGGATCACTGCAACATTATGATCAGCAAGTAGCTCAGTAAGCATCATAGTTAACTGCAGCATCGAGCTCTTTGTCTCTGTCACCCCTCTCAGCTGCCCCCTCTCCCTGTAGCCCTGATGGATCCCGTACCGCTTGGCGACCGGGTGGCCGAAGCTGCCTGCGCCGTGTACCAAGATCAGTTTTGAATCGATCCCTGCCAACTCTTTGGCTATCGCCTCCACCAGCGGCCTATCTAGTAAGTGATCTCCATCCTTCCTAGTTATGGCTGAACCTCCAAGTTTGAGGACTATGAGCTCTTTGGAAGGACTGCATGTATTGGCGGAGTGTGTCACAGGAGTCTACCCAAGCAGGTTCTCTAAGTCGAGAACAGGTTCACTGCAGGGGTGGAGATTACCGTCTGCATGCGATGCTTAGACCTCCGATGTTCAGCGGCGCTTCATCCCCTTCTTCAGAAGGCCCCGGGCCCTCTTGCCTGATGACGTCAATCCCCTGAAGACCCTCCCAGTATGGGGCCCGCTTCTTGACCCTCTATGCACAGGCAAAGCTTTCTTGGCAAGCTCTGAGGCAGTCTTTCCAGTCGATTCAACCCATTCTCGTAGTCGGTCGATGTTCTCCTGGTGCTTGGTCTTTCTGCGATCGTCAACCAGCAGTCCCAGACTCCTTGCAACATTGGTTGAGAGGCCGACCTCTTTGATCTCGGCTCTAGAGTACCCTCTGCCCACCCTCACAACCTCTCGGGGCCCGATCCTGCGCTTCACAATTGCAGGAGCCGTCACGAGCTATGATCCCCCCAACCACTAGTTAGGCCTTGATCCATCTTGCCGAGTTGGTGCTGGCGACGGCTGGATGGCTTGGATCCACCAGGAGAACCTCTGCCCAGTAGTAGACTCCGTCAGCCCATAGATAGTAGGAGTTCAGAACCTCCATGTTTGGGTACCTCCTCGCAACTCTCTCCTCAGCGATCTGTTTGAGACTCTTGGCCCACTTAATCTTCGATACGCCCATCGCCTTCTGTCTTCGGCCGGATCTCGGCCTAGTCTTCCTAGCCCCCCCCTCTCTGACCCTGGCCCTGACTACTATGAAGCCTTCTTTAGCCTTGTAGCCGAGTCTGCGCGCACGCTCTGGCCTGGTCGGGCTCTCTACCCTTTGGATCGCAGGTTCTCTCCGCCACTGGAAGGCGAGCTGGCGCATCATCATCTTCATCGACTGCCTTTGCTTGCGCCAGTTTCTGCCCATCACATCGAATGAGGAAACCAATACCCTCGCCTCTTGAATGTCTCAAATACATGTCTTCAGGATGAAGACGGCTGCGTACTTCTGCAACGCTCTCTTGATAAATCTTCCTAAGCCACCGCGATGCTGCAGAATCTGCTCAGCGTCTTTCTGCCTGACCCACTCCTCCCCTAGACTAATCCTGCCTCCCTGAGGTAGTGTCCCTCCTTCTTCCTGGGCCCGAAGCTCCTTAGACCTCTTATTCTGAGCTGTACTCGAAGTCTCTGAGCATACTCGGCGGTGACCTGTTCTGTCTTTTCAAGGTAAGAGATCGTCTCCTCTGCCTGCTCGCTCGTCTTGCATCTCCTGATGTAATCTACGGCTGTAGGAATGTAGCCTCTGAACATGTCTTGATGAGCTTCTGTCGTGGTCGGACCTGAACTGGAGTCTTCACCCATGATTTCACGCCAGAGGTTCGGGTACTTCTTTTTGAACTCTTCCGATTCCATCTCTACCAAGTTCTCTTCCTCCTGGGATCCGGTCTGGCATGACCTTCTTTATGACAGCCCTCTGTCTCACCAGAATCTTGAGGTTCGACTTGAGATCACCATACACTGTTATGCCTGGGCCTATCAATGTTCCTGAGCCGATCTTCACACCAGGCATGAGGTTGACGTTCACGCCTGTGCTGACGCCGTCCCCAACTATTGCTCCGAGCTTTCTCCTTCCACTGTCAACGGTCTTATTCCTTATCTTCATTCTAACACTCTTTCCGTCAAGTCTCAGGTTTCCTGTCATGGTTCCCGCACCGAGATTACATCTCTCACCTATTATACTGTCCCCGAGGTAGCTCTGGTGAGGGATCTTTGTGTGGTCCATTACTATGCAGTTCTTTATCTCGCAGCCGTTGCCCACCCTTACGTTTTTTCCGATGCTCGTGTATTTTCTGATGTAGCAGTTCGGGCCGACTACTGATTCCTCGCCTATGTACACTGGGCCTTCTATGCGGGTGCCTGAGAGTATTCTGACGCCCGGTCGAACTATCACAGGACCGATGAGGACTGCCCCACTCTCGACGTCACCGCTGATACTCGATCTGAGGGTTTGGAGAGCTCTCTCATTAGCCTCAAGGAGATCCCAAGGTCGACCTATGTCAATCCAGTCCTCCTGGTTGATGGTGATCGACTTGATCCTTATTCCTGATTCTAGAAGCTTAGCTATTGAGCCTGTTAGTTCAAACTCGCCTCTCGGAGATCGTGATGTGGATTTTATTCCCTTAAATATGCTCCTCTCAAATATGTACATGCCTGCGTTAGCGAATGAGTTGGATGGAGGCCGCCTCGGCTTCTCAACTATGCCTTTGACGTACCCGTCCTCAACCGTGACTAGACCATATCGTTCCTGATCTTTAGCCTTCACAACAGCAAGCGCAGCTTGGACCGACTCTTCATCGAAGGCTTTCACAACCCTTGCTGCTGCTGTGAGAGAGATGTAGATATCTCCATAACACAGGATGAATCTGGGCTCATCAATTCTGTCTTGCAGTTGAGCGGCAGCGTCAGCCGTCCCCTTAGCCTCCCTCTGATGAACGTAATCTATCTTGACGCCGAGGTTACCTCCGTCGAGCAGGTATGATTCGATGACCTCCCTGAGGTATCCGACAACGACTGTGAATCTACGTACACCGTTCTGTCTGAAGGCCTCTATGAGGTGATGTATTATCGGCCTTCCCGCTACAGGTATCGCATGCTTGGGTCGATGTTCAGTGAGAGGCCTTAACCGAACACCCTCTCCAGCGGCGAGTATAGCGACCCTCATGGCGATGACTCCTCATGCTTCACCTTACAGAATCAGTCTCTACACCGTGCCTTATTCCGTTTATGCCTAGTCTGCAGCCTCACGGGGCAACTCGTCTCATTGCATGCTGAACTAGGCTGATCGTCTTGCTCATCAGCGACTCCGCCTCTACGGGATCCTTTGCTTCAACAGTTACCCTGAGCGCTGGTTCAGTTCCGCTCTGACGCACCAGCACCCATCTCTCTGGGGATGAGAGTCGAAGCCCATCGATCCTGGAGACCTCACCTTCACCCGGGAATATTCTCAAAAGTTCTGGTTGGAGCTCATCCATGACTCTGCTCAAAATCTCTCTGGAGCAGGCCACCTTGCTCCTTAGCATCGGGTATCTGGGAATAGGCCTGACGAAATCTGAGAGGGTTGTGTTGAGCCTTTCACTCGACACAGCCGCAAGCACCAGCATGCTGGA
>JAGTQV010000077.1 GCA_018397035.1 Candidatus Bathyarchaeota archaeon
GAGGAGAACGCCACTATAATGGCTCCTATGCTCTCAGGGATAAGGGGGGCTACAGAGTATAACGTAACACTGAGCAAGAACCTCCACGCTGCAATGATAGGTTCAATAGATACGGTGAAGGCTCTGGAGACGACACAGCAGCAGTGGGAAGAGGCGACTGAACGCCTAGGCAGAGAGAAACAGATAGAGGCTTGGAAAGAAATCAAGAAGTACTACCCGACGACCACCATCTAGAGAAGTCTGGAGAGCACCCCTTCACTCCTTTTTTCTTGTCTCCATTTTCTCGACACACAGTGTGAACACTGCCCAGTCAAGCCGTCAACCATGTTAAGGAAGATCAGTCTGTACAGACTGCTAGATGCTAACAGGAGATGTTGCCTGAAGGATGGTATGCTTGATTCAGGAAAGTCGATAGAATCCAAGCAGTAACTTCGAGGTGGCTTGAGGGGCCGGTAGATATGGGTGGCAATGGTCCGGTTCTGGTGGCATGGGAGTCGACCAAGGCTTGCAGATTTGTCTGCAGACACTGCCGGGCGGAGGCGCAATTCAATCCTGATTCGAATCAACTCACCACATTAGAAGCAAAGAGATTCATCGATGATATCGCAAGCACCGCCAAGCCGACCTTGATCATAACCGGTGGCGACCCCCTACTCAGGGACGACATCTATGAAGTGTCCAGACACGCGGATAGAAAAGGATTGAAGGTTGTGATGGCGCTTAACGGCAACATCGATTCGAAGACAGCTTCGACCTTAGCCTCATCCGGTGTGAGGATGGTTTCACTAAGCATCGACGGTTCCACACCAAAGATCCATGATGAGTTCAGAGGAGTTGAGGGAGCCTTCGACATGGCTCTAAGGAGCACAGAATCGATGAGGGCTCAGGGACTTCCATTCAGGATCCTTACAACCGTCACTAACCATAACCTTCGCGACCTCGGCAACATATACTCCCTTGTAGACGATCTCGGAGCCGAGAGCTGGGACATATTCATGCTAGTTCCAACAGGCAGGGCAAGCCATGATATGGAGATCTCGCCTGCAGAGTATGAGGTTGTCCTCAAGTTCGTCCATGGCCTCTCTCACAGATCTGAGATTCCGGTCAAAGTTACTTGTGCGCCGCATTACAATCGCCTCCTACTGCAATCCGTGGGGGGCGCAGCTCAGACTCCTATCAGTAGAGGATGCATGGCAGGGAACGGATTCTGCTTTGTATCTCACGTGGGAGAAGTATATGGCTGCGGCTACCTCCCTATTCCAGCCGGAAACATAAGAAAGAAGAGCTTCAGCGAGATCTACAGCTCTTCACCCCTATTCGTTCAACTCAGGGACAGAAGACTCCTGAAGGGGAAGTGTCGGTTATGCTCTTTCCGTGAGGTCTGTGGAGGCTGCAGGGCGCGAGCATACTCGACCTATGGTGACGCCTTCGCTGAAGAGCCGTACTGTACATACCAACCCGAGCGTCAGAGGGGTTCAGTCAAGACCCTGCCAGATCAGCCAGATCAGGTAGGCTCGTTGTGACGGGATGAGAGTCATGTCACAGCAACATTTACGTAAGCATTAAATATTCAGAGGCGAACTTCAACATCCATTCCGGCGTGATTCGAAATGATCAAGAGAGGATCCGAGAGAATCCTGACGAGAAGAAACACTGTTCTTATGCTTCCATTCATGATGGCGTTGCTGGTGTTGGCTTTCCAGGTGGCCGCAACATCAGCTGAATCCCCTGCGGAGGCGCCGAAGGAGACTCCTGGTCTAGGATTGATTGCTGCGGGGCTGGCTGTTGGCCTGTCTGGGATAGGAGCTGGAATCGCTATCTTCGGCTCGACCTCAGCAGGTATGGCGGCAACGGTTGAGAGGCCTGAGTTGACGACTTGGGTGTTGATCTTTGCAGGTTTAGGGGAGGGTCTCGCGATCTACGGCCTTGTCGTAGCGATAATGATACTGGGGAAGATATAGCCCGGTCTTATCAGTGTCTGCCTCGCCTTTGATCATGTTCCATCAGAACAGCAGCCTCTCTTGAAGGGAGGCTTCAGGAACCCCAAGGTCTAACGCGGTCGTTACAGTGGTCAAGCTCCTTGCCTCTCTCTCACACAGGAGCATGTAGGCGATAACATACCCAAGCTCCAAGAACATGTCGTTGAGAGCGGATGAGGCGTCATTGTAGAGATGCTTCGAGGCTACAGTCTCGATACTGCTGGTCGGCTCCCTAGACTTGAGAAGCTCCTGCGCAACAGGCCTGTAGACCGTTCCGGAGAGAGCTTCTAGGGCGTCGATAAGCTCCTTTTGAAAAAGGCTCTTCACAACGTTTCTGCTGAGCCTGTAGAAGATTGGGATAGCCATCTCCTCAGCGAGTCTGGACGGGATCTCTCTTCTCTTCAATGTGAGGATTAGTAGAATATTCCGGAGGTCAACCTCCTCACCCACAAGCCTTCTCACGCCTGTGACTCCAGGCAGCCTTTCCATCCCCTCCCATAGCCTGTTGAAGTACACGTTGTCGAGGTATGATTCAAGGACTATAGATGAGCCGAGACGTCTGTAAGAGTCTAACTTGTTAGTTATTGATGCGTAGACTGTCTCGCGGAGGAGTGAGACGGCTTCCTCAACGTTCTCAGCCTTCGTTAAGGCTTGGAAGTTCACTAGTGTATGCTCCCTCCTGAGCGGTATCAGGTCGTCTTCCTCTATCTCCTCTTGAGCATGTTTCGCTCTAAGGATCCTCTTGAGGTTCTCCACCTCGATCCTGGCTGAGTAAGCCTCAAGAAACTCCTTCACCCCTCCCCTCGCATCCTTTGTAACAGTAAACAGTCTTTCTACAAGCATCTCGGAAAAGATCTTCTCTAACCTTACTGAATCAAGCTCCTCACTTGGGATCCTACTGATATTGACAGCGTAATCGCTTCTGAGCAGGTGATCGACTATTTCAGGGAGGCTCCTTGATCTAGAGATCGCTTTAAGGCTCTCATGAGGCAGCAGGTGGGTTCGCCTGCCATGAGTTCTAGTCACAAGATAGATTATGGATGGTGAACTCATTCAGAACCCCTGATGACCTGTTTAACCCGCTTCGCCCTGAAGAACTCCTCAAGAGACTCCTCCTCCAGTCTACCTTCAACATACTTGATGAGCTCCATAAGCCCGGGTATCAAGACCCTCTCCAAAGCATTCACCTTACGATTAGTCATCATCAACTCGTAGGCTATGCTCTCGATCCGGGATTCCGCCTCAGCCAGCTCGATAAGCTCCCTCATCAGGCCGGTGAGCTCTGAGGCTGCTTGGTAGGCTGATGGACTCGATAAGGAGCTCGTCTCAGCTTCTTTCTCGATCACAACTTCAGGAACTATCACACCCATTATGCTCTTAGGCCTGACCCTGACATCCATCTTCTCTACTGTTGAGGCTTGGGACTCTAGGCCTGAGTATCCAAGGGTGAGGTATGCTGCTTTGAGACACTCATAAGCCTTCATCAGTCTGCTGTCAAGCCTCTCCCGCGCGGCAACTTTGGACAGCAGCTTGTTGGTCTCGGATGCGAGGTGGTCCCTCTTCATCTTCAGGAGTTCTTGCCCCTTTTTTGTGAACTCAAGCTGTTCCCTCAGCCTGAGGAGAACCCCCCTTGATACAGCAGCCCTTCCAGAAGCACTCACGACGCAGACCTGCCGCTATCTCTGCTTCACCCCGGTCTTCGGGTAGTACTTGGCTATGTACTCTTCACGGATCCTTGTGAGGGCCTTCTCAGGCAGTATTGAGAGCAGCTCCCACGCGATATCAAGTGTTCTCTCTATAGTCCTGTTCTCGTACTCGCCTTGGCTGATGAACTGCGTCTCAAAACGTTCCGCGAACTTCAGGTAGAGTTTCTCGTCTTCACTGAGGCCGATCTCGCCGACTATTCTTGATAGGTCACGGGCCTGCCTACCTCTTGAGTAGGCCCCATACAGCTGGTCAGCCACGTCCCCGTGGTCTTCTCTCGTCTTCCCTTTCCCTATGCCTTTCCTCATCAACCTCGATAGTGAGGGCAGAACGTTTATCGGCGGGTATACTCCCTTCATGTACATTTCCCTGTCTAGGAAGATCTGCCCTTCTGTAATGTATCCGCTCAAATCCGGGATCGGATGCTGAATATCCCCACCTGGCATTGTGAGGATCGGCATCTGGGTGAGTGATCCGGGGAGCCCCTCTATGATCCCAGCCCTCTCATATATTGAGGCTAGGTCACTGTACAGGTAGCCTGGGTAGCCTTTCCTGCTGGGCACCTCCTCCCTCGCGGCGCTCAGCTCTCTGAGGACCTCAGCATAGTTTGTCATGTCGCTGAGTATTACAAGGACGTGCATGCCGAGCTTGAAGGCGATGTACTCAGCGGCTGTGAGTGCTATCCGTGGAGTGAAGAGTCTCTCTATAGCAGGGTCGTCGGCCAGATTCAAGATGATGACGGAACGTTCAAGCGCTCCTGAACGGCGGAACTCGTCTATGAAGTACTGAGCCTCGTCATGTCTTAGCCCCATGGCTGAGAAGACGAGGGCGAACTCTTCTTTCTCGCCGAGGACGGAGGCCTGTCTTGAGATCTGGGCTATTAACCTGTTGTGGGGTAGACCGCTCTCAGAGAATATCGGGAGCTTCTGGCCCCGCACCAGGGAGAGCATGCCGTCTATCGCGGAGACGCCGGTCTGGATAAAGTTGTTAGGGTAGATCCTCGCCCTCGGGTTTATCGGGTTTCCGTTTATGTCCTCCTGCTCACTGGAGACTATTGGTGGGGAGCCGTCTATCGGCTCGAAGATGCCGTTGAAGATTCTGCCGAGGATCTCATCCGAAAGCGGGATCTTGAAGGCTGATCCTGTGAAGCTTACTATTGAGTCGGTTTGCATCCCCATCTCCCCCCCGAATATCTGGATCACAGCCTTGCCTCGACCCACCTCCAGGACTCTGCCCATCCTCTCTGCTCCGTCAGGGGCTCTGATGGTGACCAGCTCATCGTATCCTACATTCTCAACGTTGTCTATCATGACCAGTGACCCTCTGATCTCCTGCAGTCCCCGACTGACGAGTCCATGGGTCTTTGAGAGCATAGACTCCATTCTATCTCACCAACTAGACGAGGTTGTACTCCTGCCTTATCTTGGCCAACTCATTCTCGATCTCTTCGGAGAGTCTCTGCAGGCCTTGGATCCCGCTCCTATCCTCCTTGGCTCTCTCAAGCTTAGGGATCTGGGGGATGGACTTGATCCTCTCTATGGGGACGCCTCTCTGCACGAGGTGGCTGGCCTTGTCGTAGAATTCGAGGAGTAGCTGGAGCATCGCTACCTGCTTCTCCATCTCGCAGAAGGCGTCTACTTCATGGTAGGCGAATTGCCTCAGGAAAGCCTCCTTTATAAGCTCGGATTCGAGCAGGATGAGCCTCTGGTCGTCTGGGAGTGCACGTTCACCCATTATCCTCGCGATCGACTCTATCTCAGCGGATTCGCCGAGGATCTTGAGCGCCTTTCCCCTGAGCTGGCTGAAATCCGTCTCGAGTCTGCCCTTCCAGTACTCAGCGATCCTGTCCGCGTACTGGCTGTAGCTTTGAGCCCACGAGGTCAGTAGACGGTCTACGTATAAGCTGTAACTCTTCAGCCAGTGGATCGCTGGGAAGTGTCTGCTGTAGGCTAGGTCCCTGTCGAGGGCCCAGAAGACGCCTGTGAACCTCAGTGTGTGGATCGTGACCGGCTCATTGAAGTCCCCGCCAGGGGGTGAGACAGCACCTATTATAGTGACTGATCCCTGCCTCTCCGGGCTGCCTAGCGCCCTCACCCTTCCCGCCCTCTCATAGAACTCAGCCACCCTATCGGGGAGATAGGCTGGGTAGCCGCCTTCAGCAGGCATCTCCTCAAGTCTGCCTGAGATCTCTCTGAGGGCCTCAGCCCATCGGGATGTTGAGTCAGCCATCATGGCGACATCGTAGCCTTGGTCTCGGTAATACTCACCCATCGTTACCCCTAAGTAGATGCTGGCCTCCCTCGCAGCCACTGGCATATTGCTCGTATTAGCTATCAGGATGGTTCTCTCCATGAGGGGCCTTTTCGTTCTGGGATCCATCAGTTCCGGGAAGTCTGTGAGAACCTCACACATCTCGTTTCCCCTCTCTCCGCAGCCGACATACACTATCACCTGTGCGGCGCACCACTTGGCGAGTTGGTGTAGCATCACGGTCTTTCCAGTTCCGAACCCTCCTGGGATACTTGCTGTGCCTCCCTTCGGTATGGGGAAGAAGGTGTCTATGACGCGCTGGCCGGTTACAAGCGGCTCATCCAACGGGAGCCTCCCTCCTGGAGCGAATGGCCTCGGGATCCTGATCGGCCACTCCTGCATCAGCCTAACGTATCCCTTCTTTCCATCTCTCTCCAGCGTTGCTACAGGTTCCTCGACGGTGAAGTCTCCCTCTGAGATCTGGGTGATCCTGCCACTCAAGTTCGGGGGGACCATCACCTTATGGACAAGCACCGGCATCTCTTGAACAGTCCCGACGATGTCTCCTGGCCCTGCATCCTCACCCTTCTTCATCAGCGGTTTGAAGTGCCACTTCTTTTCGCGAGGGAGCGTGTTCACCCTGACGCCTCTTGCGATGAAAGGCCCGGTCTGAAGCTTGATCCTGTCAAGTGCTCTCCCTACACCGTCCAGTATGTTGCCCAGGAGGCCGACGCCCAACTCGGCGACCAAGCGCTTGCCGACCCCAATGATCTCCTCGCCCGGCTTCACGCCGGTTGTATTCTCGTATAGTTGGGCGGTGAACTCTTCAGCCCCGACCCTTATGACTTCGCCAACCAGTCTATCCTTCCCGACCTCAACGATCTCCCCCATCTCTATGTCTCTGATTCCGGATCCTACTACGACTGAGCCGCTGATCCATCTGACTTCCCCGGTTCTTGACTCAACCAAGCTACGAGCCCTCCTTGAAGAGGAGGCTGTAGACCTCTCCACTCAGATTCTTCCTCGCCTCTGAGAGCCGGGCTTCTAGTGTGTTGTTGAAGTATTGCCGTTTGTCTGCAGATCGAATGATCACGCCGGTCGGCATGTCTGGAACTGTTTCAAGATGGATCTCAAGATTGCCCCGCTTAGCATTCGAGATTGCCTCCGTTATCGACTTCCTGTTCTTCTTCAGAAAACTTGCTGTCGCACTATCTGACTGGATGAAGATCTTTGAGCCCTTTATCTTGGCTGCTCCCTCGACAACTAGGCCTGTTATGAATCGCCTGTATGTATCTGAATCTCTGTCCATTTCGCCAAGCCTCTTCCCTGCCTCTTCAAAGGCGCGGTCCAGCCACTGGGCCTTGGCCTTCATCAATTCCGTCTTATGATTCATCCTCAGAATTGCAAGCTCAGCCCGTCTTCTCGCAAGGATTTCTGTGGTCCTCTTGTTCTCTTCATCTTTGAGAAGTTCTTCAACCTTCCTCTCCGCCTCCTCTATAATGGCCTTAGCCTCAGACTCAGCCTTCCGAAGGATCTCTTGAACCTCTCTCTCAGTCTCTCCCTCTATCTGAGACCTTATCTCTGTGATTCCCAAACCTTCACCCCTAAGACCTTTTCAACGATCAT
>JAGTQV010000004.1 GCA_018397035.1 Candidatus Bathyarchaeota archaeon
GTGTGTTAGCGGAACTCCAACCAGCCATGATGTATTGAGACTGGCCGCCAGTAGCTCCTGTGTTTGGGGGGTTCCATTCAACATTCAGGGGCGGAGGTGTTGGCGGTTCACCTTGAACAAATGAAATCATGAGAGTCGCTATGAGGATTTCTGCAAGTGTGAGTGTGCGTAGAAAGTTGGGGTTCAAAGGTTTCACGGAGTTGAATTCAACCAATCTTGTATTTAATGTCTCTTAAGCCTGATCAGATGTGCACTGAGAGGTGACGACCAAGTCCATTGTCCTAAGAACATGTGCATGCCCACAACAGACTTCGACATCCCCTAAGTATCGAGGTGACGGTGAACCGCCGCTGCCTCAGCAACCCGTCAGAAGTAACGGCGCACACGTCCACACACACATACTCTTGCGTCCAGATACCATCTGCTTAAAATACGACTTGGAATACTGAGTATCTAGGGGAGCCTCAAGACAAGGAGGTTTTGGAAATCTACCCTCGAGGGCACCAGCACTATCAGCAAGCTTATCCAGGATATCCCCCAAACTGGGCTTCCTGGGGTCAAGCCGGATACCAGCAGCCGGCATATGCTTATCCACCACAGTACGGCCAGCCGCCGTACTACCATCAACAGTATTACCCGCCTCAGTACTATCAGACGCAGCCTCCTCAGGCACCATTTCCTCAACCACCACCCCCTCAGTATCAAGGTCCACCTCCGCCCCAGTACGGCTATACTCCCCAGCAGCCTTCACCATACGGTTACCCACCACCCTTCCCTCCGTGGTGGATGCCGCAGAGAGGCGGCGCAATCTCAGCAGCCTCTATCCTATTTGTGATCTATGGTGCACTCGGCATCATAGGGAGCACCTTCCTTCTTGCTGCTAGCGTAGCCCAGCCGTCGATAATCGGACTTCCATTGATCGGGGCTCTCGCAAATGTTGCCGCGTGGATTCTGGCAGCGTTCGGAGCGATTCTGCTCCCCCCCAGCATTCTCGCATTGGCAGCTGGATACCTCCTGTGGAAGTCTAGGAGGTCAGGAGGGATCTTCGGCATCGTCATCGCGGCCGTGACGATGGCGGTTCTGGCGTTGTTGCTGCTGTATCCAGTTTTGTATGTTGTGGGGATCATTGGGATAGCGACATCAGTCATACTTGTGGTGTTGATCAGCGCCGGCTGGAGGTGTCTGCGGTAGCGGCGCGCTGAACAGAGACTTGTCTGGAGCTCTTGGAGCAGAAGATATTTCAGTCAAATTTGACCTCGACTTCGAAGTGAAGTCAAGCATCTCTTGCAGAAATCGTCCCTTTTCCAATCCGTATCAGCTAGCCTGTTTGAGAAATACATTACACAAGTTGGGTCAACGCAATGGCTCAGACCCAGCACATGCCCAATCTCGTGAACTGCCTCTTTCCCAGCTCTTTCGAGGAGTAGTCTTCTATCGTTCTGTAGACCGTAGAAGCCTTGTCTTAGCCTTGTGACTGATATCACTGCCACTCTATTGATTGGGTCAGCTTCCCCGAATACGAAGTTTAGCGAATCGACGTACAGATCTACGTCCACAACTCCCAACAGGATGTCTTCGTCAGATTCTTTCCGCACTGAGAGGGATCGCAACATGTCACTTGACAGGTACTGGCCTCGCGCCTCGTTCCTCCTGAATGCATCTATCGGAAAGTTCTCCGCAACTTCGACCATGATCCCGAATTTCTCAGAGGTCAAGTTCGCGATATATTCTGGAATGATTACATCTATCAATCCCATAGGTACAACATGGATCATCTAGGATTCCCCCCACGTCAGGCATCGTTGATGCTCAACTCAACTAACCATGGTTCTTCTCGGCGGCAAAGCCTTTTTGGGTTTCACGGAGACCAATGACTTAGGCCTGAAAGGAATGTCAAGATCCTCGGTTTTTCAGGAAGTTCAAGAAAAGGATCATACAACAGGATGGCACTTAGAGCCGCAGCCGGCCTAGTACCAGACAACACAGAGATAGAGATCTTCGATCTTGACTGCATTCCCCTGCTTAGCTAGGACCTGGAAGAAGATCCTCCTGAGCAGGTGAAAGAGTTCAAGAGGAAAATTAGGAAGCTAACGCGGTTCTGATAACCACGCCTGAGTACAACTATTCGGTCCCTAGAGTTCTCAAGAAGGCGAACGACTGAGCCTCCAGGCCTTATGGCGACAACACTTTCGAAGGCAAGCCGGCTGCCATAATGGGCGCTTCAGTTGGCACGAGCGGCACAGCGAGTGCACAATACCACCTAAAGAAGATCTTCGTCTTCTTGAACGTGTATACTCCTAATCGTCCAGAAGTTATGATAGGCTTCGCGCAAGAGAAATTCGATGCTGAAGGAGAACCTCAAGATGTGGAGACAGGGAAAGATCAGAGCTCTCGTTAGTGCTCTGGTTAGATCGACTGAGAAGCTAAGGCGATGATCGTCTTTCCCGCAAGCAAGGTTTGTCGAGAAACTATGCTGCGCACGGAAGCTAGTTTCCACATGACTGGAGAAGAGTAGCAAATCAAGACTAATCACCGTTTTTCTCAGTCCCACTTGCGTCCGCCAATAGATCTATACAGATAGCCAATGCCAGAAATAATCGAATAGACTCTAGAACAGAGTGAAGATCCCTACAAATTCAACAAGAAAGATCGCATAGATCACGAGGAGGACCATACTCTCCTTCGCCCCCAACTTTCTTCGTGAGAGGAAGTACCAGAGGAATAGGTTGGATATCAACGAGAAGAAAACTAGATCGAAGTATGCGTCTACTCTGGTCGTGATTCTTGAGAAGATGAAGAACAAGCCAAGTATTATGGTGAGGTTCGCGAAGCAGCTCCCTATGGCATTCGATAGGGCAAAGTCCATCCGGTTTTTCTGTATGGACTTCAAAGATATGGCCAGTTCAGGAAGGCTTGTGCCAACAGCGACTATTGTTGCACCGACTAGGGTCCCCGATAGAGAGAAGGCAGCGGCCAGATTTGATGCACTCAAGACTATAGCGTAGCCGCTCAGGATGACTCCGGCTATTCCCGCGATTGCGTAGGCAGCCCCTCTGAACAAATAGCTCTTTGCTCCGCGTGTCAAGTCATTTGATGAGTAGGTTTCGGTTCTGGATCTGGAGAGGTGGTAGCTGTAGATGATGAAGATTGCGATGAGGACGAAACCGATGAAGGGCACGTATTTTGTGCTGCGTACCATGAAAAGTGGGAGTACTGAAGAGATGAATAACCCGAAGAATAGGCTTGAATACTCCTGTTCTGGAAGAGTCAGTCGGCACTCCGCGACTCCGGTCTTTGATAGACAACCATAGAGGACAGGGATACCAATGATCAAACATACGTTTGCAATATTCGATCCCAGGACGTTTCCTATGGCAAGACCTGCCGCACCTTCGACCGCAGCAAACAATGAGACAGATGCCTCAGGTAAGGATGTTGAAAGTGCGACAAAAATGAAACCTATGCTACTGTATCGCATCCTAGTAGATCTGGAAATGTCAGCGGCCCCAGTAATCACAGCGTAGCTCGATCGATCGAGAAGCATCAAGAATACGGAGAGGATTACGGCATTGGTCACAATATGGAAGGGATCCATAATCATACTAGAACTCCGCGATGTCTCTTAAAGACCATTCTATAGTCTCACCATGTCCAGCGGCTCTTCTGAAGCAAATGCGTCGACATGGATGCTGAGCGGAATGCAGAGTCATAGTAGCCTAGAGGCCGGATATGTTGGGACGTAGAAATGAAGCCCCTCTTTATGACTCTAGCCATTCAATGAAGTTGAGTGAAAGAACTCTGGTCGACCTTGTTCTGGCGGCAACCTCTTCATCGTTCTAGAGGAGGC
Organism: Candidatus Bathyarchaeota archaeon; assembly: GCA_018397035.1. Classification (GTDB taxonomy): domain Archaea; phylum Thermoproteota; class Bathyarchaeia; order 40CM-2-53-6; family RBG-13-38-9; genus JAGTQV01. The sequence goes on from JAGTQV010000004.1 coordinate 3,848, forward strand.
CTCCTAAGAGGCTCACAGAGCTACGGATCCAGGAAGGGATCATGAATTACTTTGAAGATCGAAGAGCACCTATTATCTGTCCTCGAGTATGCTATGTCGAATTAGAACGGAACCATTTTGGACGGTCACTTAGGAAGCTGTGGATTACTATCAATCCCGAGCAGTCCACGTGTTCGCGGCAACGATATGGAACTTCCAACAGCGATCTGGTAACCAAGCCTAGAACTGATCAGACATACCGGACGACTGGACTGGGCAACCTCCCTTTCTCGGACTCCACTAGCCTCAATCTATCTTGGTAATCGCGTGTCTTCAATCTTCGATGCAAGTTTTCATATGGGCATAACGATCCTCTGCTGGAAGTTGGAGAAAAGCCATCCAGCGACTATCGCTTCATGAGAGAGATACCTGAAGGTCTATTCACATATCGGACCATCCATGGACCTTCACGGTTTTGCTAGGTTCCTGCCCTCAGGCCGCTCGAATGTGGGGCAGAATTCTTCCAATTGAAAGGCATATGGCTATCTGGAAATGTTAGTGGCCTCAGCGGTCGAAGACCTGCGACTATCCTCTTTGGTCTTTTGATTCACGCATTGGTGCCGCTCATCGCTGCAGGGCAGGAGTAGCTACGAGGTATCTAACAGCAGTTCTCGCTCAATCGCCAATCATTGTGGCCATACTCATTATGATACTTGTGACTCGATATTCAGAGTTGACTTAGCATGCAGATCTTTCGGATGTTGAACTGCGAATTCAACAGCATTGCATTTTCCTGTTTATATGTGCTCTCTAGAATGAGGGCGGTTTAGAGGATATTACTATCATGCCGTCTTTGCGTGTTACCCATACCTCCATAGAGGATTCAAGCAATACATTGAACAACGCAGACCACGGGAATACCGCTTCGTTCATGACTTGAACCTCGTAGCCTCCGTACTTCGGTTTCACTACTCCTGTCTCGCCTATTATTCTCTCAATTCTGGACTCCAGATCTCTGTAGGGGATATGAGACGGCTCATGGACATTCAGCGTTATAGTGCCCTTTATGGAGTCCAAGTCCCTTATTTTGTGTTTAAGAATACTCTCCATTGATTTCTCCGTCTGAGCTTCCACTCTGGCTATGATCTGATATTCTCCTGCAAGAGGATAGGCCTCTCTGATTCCGTCACATCTAAGCTTCTTGATGATCTCTTCAACGTCTCCTTCTGTCTTTATCAATACGAAAGCTGTGAGGTGCTTGTTTCTCGAGAAAGAATCGCTCCCGCCGATCAGTCTAGGCGTCTCGTCCAATTCTGCTGATCACCTTGGCATCAAAGGCAGCTGCAGGTAGAGCAATAGAATCGCGATAGTTATCGGAAGGACTGAAGCTAGCAAGCCCGGTTTTATCCAGTGGATGAAGGTCACGTGGCCCACCCTTCTCCTTTCCATCATTCCGACAGCCACGATGTTGGCAGTGCTACCGATCATGGTTAAGTTGCCGAAAAAGGTTCCTGCGAACAACGCCCCCCACCATAGGGGGAAAACATGAATACCAATTGATTGAAGATCTTGGATGACCGGTATAAATGTGGCTACCGCCAAGACGTTATCCATGAAGGCACTCAGTATGCCTGCTATTGTGATGAAAGAAACAAATAGCCAAGTCTCGTTTCCTCCTGCCATGAACAGGAGCGAATCTGCCATGACTCTGGTCACACCCGTGAACCTCAGTGTTCCAACAGATGCGAAGAGGATGAGAAAGAATGATAAAGTCCACCAGTCCACTCTGACCTCGATTAGTGTTCTCGCCTTATCTCTGTCAACTATGAGAGCTACTCCGGCAGCGGCCAAGGCGGTTCCCAGAAGCATTGAATTACGCTCCAGATGCAGAAGCTCCTCTACCTGATGATGTAGCACCAGAAAGGTTATGGTTCCCAGAAAGAGTGCGAGTGAAATCAGGAACTCGGGAATATCGATCGGTGGGCGCTCTTCCAAGTCTCCACTATTCTTGTTGTGTTCTCTCAGATTCCGATCTAACTCTCTGATCTCCCTCCCGAAGAACCTTACAGTAATCGGTATCGTTGCTGCGAGTGCTACTATCGTGATTGGAGATGCCCACCTCAAGAAGTCGCTGAAAGTGAGACCCGCTTTAAGGGCTATCATAACGCCAATCGGATTCCCCACGACAGTAGCGCTACTACCGATGTTGGTGGCGAACACAAGCATGATGATAAAAGGAATGGGATTCACTTTGTACCGACCTGCCAGATGGAGCATGCTTGAGGTCATGAATAGAATAGATGTGACCTCGTCGACTAATGCTGCGAAAAACGCCGCCATAAGCATCATGGCCAAGACAAGTCTGTTTCCATCGTGTCCAACTAAGTAGATCACCTTGTCTATCAGGATCTCGAAAAATCTTCGTTCCTCGAGAAAGCCTATCACAGTCATCATACCTACCAAAAAGAGGATTATGTCAAGACCTGCAAACTCGAGAAGGTGAGGGATGTCTAAGAGGCCTGATACTAGGAACACAGAGATGCTGATGAATGCGAACGCCAACCTAAACCTCCAGAAGAGAAGGGTTCCAAAAATCAGGCCTGAAAAGACTGTTACGGAGAGGACTTGGTATCTGTCCAGACCTACAACTAGCGACAGAGAAGAAGTTGCAGCAATCAACGCCACGTAGGAAACGCCACGACTATCCACAGGTTGTCCTCCGATAGGTGCTAATATCTCTGCCTTTCGCTGCCGTGACCATCTTATGCGAGGACTGCCCGATCACAATCTATTACCATCCAAACTGTATTTCTGAATCGGCATAGCCACTATCTCTTGCACAGTCAGCCTCTTCTCTGGTTGTTTTCCAAAAGCCTCCTGCTGAGTTGATGTCCTAGTGATGACTGCCGTGTCAACACCTCCTCCAGTACCTCCCACTGCCATAACTCTTGTCTGAGGCTTCATTTTGCCTACTTCCACAGACACAACCGAGACCTCGACAGCCACCTTCATCCCATGACCGAATGCATATAGTATCTCTCTAGCTGCGGTCCACGCGTCTCCACAGAACGGCAAGAAGGTCATGTCGAAGACCTCTCTATGCAACTTTTTGCGCTCCAAATCGGAAACCTCCTCCAGACGACTTCTGACAAGGCTCCCGAGGAGGCCTTTGTCAGAGTAGGCGATACGTTTGCAGGCTGAGATCGCGTCTGTTTCAGAGATCGGGATCACCACGGCCACACCTTGCAGTCTATGAGAAAACATCTCAGCCGTCTTGCCTGTAGTGAATGGAACAAGAACCACATCTAGGTCTCCAAGGGCGAGCCGTTCTTTCACCGCATCAATCACGAAAACAGTGTTCGCAGGACCAGGATTTTCAAAGTAGAATACATTTCTCCTTAGACTCATTCATACCACAACAGAAGAGATATGTTCCAGCATTCATACATATCATTAGTGTTGGCTTCATATGAGTGTCTCGGATCATTGCATTTTTGGCAAAGCGAGAAAGTTACTCAGGGCCTCCGACCGACAAGGAAATCATGCTCGTCCAGTTGGATCTCTCCACCGCGCACCAATCAAGGAGATAGTATTCAGACTTTCAAAAAAGAGGATACAATTTTCTCAGAAAAACTCATTACGCCGAAACTTCTGGAGCAGAGACATCTAAGCCAAGTAGACCTATCATATGAGTAGGACATAATTCAAGGTTCTCGCACCGAAGACTCCTTCGTCATCGAATTTTATGGGCACACATAGATGCTCATCAATACGCTATCCTCGAGGCTGGATGACATCCACGGCTGCTGCATTGAGTTGTTGACAGACTTCAGACACGTGAAAGAACTCTGGGAAGAGAATTTCTATCCTGCCTCAGCGCATACTCGATCCCATGGAAGACTCATCATAACCAAAGGAGAAGATGAATGATTGGAGGCCCTGCACGATCCCATTTCAAAGATCGCTATTCTGAAAAATGTCAACGTCATATCAGACGACTGGTTCTTTGTCTGATTCCTTGCAGAGAGAATGGCTTTTAGCTCCGAATAGAACTTCTGCATCACAACTGACATTGCAGATACGTGGGGTGAATACAAGAGGTTGGTAGGGAAAGCTGAATTCGATGAAGGCAGAGCTGTGGTAGATGTCAGGCGGATCGTTGGAAAGGAAATAATACTGCCAACAGCCTCTCTGCGAACAGACATCTTGCTGAGACATAACCAAACATACACGGCGACGATTGAGGAAACAACACCAAGCGAAGCCACCCACGCCTACTGGCAAAAGACTCCAGAAAGAAAGCTTTCTCATGGTTTTCCCTCAGCTCCTTCAGACGCCTCAGGATCTATTCCGTAAACACAGTATTGCCAACGATCGAGGCTCATAAGATGATCAAGCAGATGCCGGGGATGCAGCACCACGTAGCTGGCGAAGATTCTGGATAGATATCTTTCTTGCAGGTGCAAGCTAGACGAACATAAAGGTTCAGATACCACCTTAAGACAGATCTGTCTACGAATGCTTGTGAGGATCTAGTCTGAGGTAGACGATAACAATGACTGCATTTCAACAATACAAATCACACTTCTCGCATGAACTTGGCACTGTCCTCGGGAACAATAGTATTGATGTAGATGCCTGAGCCAATCTCGAAGCCAGCCACAGTCCAGATCCGGGGAACGATCTGCACATACCAGTGTAAGTGTTTCGCATTCTCCTCCTCGACAGGTGCAGTGTGAAAAACATAGTTATAGTCCGGATTCGCAAGCAAGGAATTCATTCGTCTGATGCTTTCTCGTAGAACTTTCCCCAACTCTGAAATGTCAGCAGGCTCAATATTTCCGAAGGAGGCCTGATGGTTCTTAGGCGATATCCACATCTCGAAAGGGTAACGTGAAGCAAACGGATTGAATACCGCAAACTTGTCGTTACCAAAAACAAGCCTGCTCCCAGACTCTATCTCCCAACGATTGATGTCGCAATATAGGCATCTACCAGTCCTATTGTAGTAGCTTCCAGCTATCTCTGATTTCTTTTCCGCACAGGCTGAAACGACAGGAGAGGCGACTATCTGTGAGTGAGGGTGTTCTAAGGAAGTACCTGCCGTCACACCGTGATTCCTGAATATGATTATCATCTTGACACGAGCATCCCCACTCAGGACTGCATACCTGTCTCGATATGCCTGTATGAGCAGAGCCACGTGGAGCTCATCCATTTCCGACAGTGTTTCATTATGTCTAGGCGATTCTATAATGACCTCGTGGAAGCCGAAGCCGCCTCTAGCCTTGAAGTGTGAATCTACGAGCTTCTCTTCTGTTGTGGTTTTGGGTGTCAGGGCGGGAAACATGTTTGGAATGATTCTAATGATCCAATTCGATCTGTCTGAATCTCTGTGGTATACGGATATCTCAGGAGGTGTTAACCTCTCGTTGCCAGGACAGAAGGGGCAGTCCTCAACGTGATCTGGGAGCAACCTGACTTCTCTGTCCAATAAGAAATCATATGGACGTTTAGCTCTTTCACGTGCGATGATGACCCATTCATTGGTCGTAGGATCCTGCCTAAGCTCGGGCATGGAAATGCCTCACAACTTGTATTTCTTGAACGAGTTTTTGCCGCATGTTTCTCTGAAACTCCAGACCGTAGTCACTTTCTTCTAGCTCTTTTCTTTTTTGCCTAGGGCAAGTCTTTTGCAAGTCACCATATTGCGTGCTTAGTTGCAGTAGTGAAGTCCCCCGACACAGAGGCCCTATCTGATCCGATGTTAAGGGAGAGTGTGAGGCCGCAGGCCGGCCGCTCCGACGACTGAGAAACGACTTGGAGTCGCTGTAGCTGTCAGCCCACTCGATCGGGTTCACAGAGAACTTCGACACGGCCGCTGCCGATGATTGAAAAGAAGTTGAGGAGTGTGGAAATAGTCCAGAAGTTTTTCTTTGAGGCTGGCACACTGGTTCAATAAGTGACCTTGGAGAGCCTTAACATACATCAATATTTTGTGCCTCTAAATTGGAGAGGTTAATGGTAGGAGTGGCCGCTATCAGCATTGGAGCGAGCGAACCTAGGGAGGTTTCTAGAGAAAACTCTTGAATTCGAAGGTTCTCAGGCCGACAATTGTTCATATTGTTTGCAGATGTGCGGCAGATTAAGATCTGGATGGGAGGGAATTGGTTGGAATCATTTGCGTGGGCGCGAGCCTCTTGCAATATTACTTTGGTCCTGTCAATTTTGTGAGTTGAACTGGTGACCGCATCTTGTTGGTGTGTCCGTGCTTGATCGCTGATAGGGCTGTTGCCAGCAACGCCAGCAGACAGAGGAGCACATGGGATAAGACGTTTCTTAGGCCCCGGGTTCGAAGCTGGCATAGCCCGTAATGTGTCTTGAGTCTTGAGACGACTCTCTCTACAGCAGATTTTTTCCTGTAGAGGCGCCTCAGCCTTGATGGTCCATATGAACGGAACTTTCTGTCGATGCGGAGAACCTGTTTGCCCCTCATCTGGTTTCTAGGGTAAGGTATGACCGTCTCCACACCACGTCTTCGAGCTTTGATTCTGAAGGCTTCGCTTGAGTACTGTGAGTCTGCAACCAGGCTCTTCCATCTGTGTCTGTTCTTCATCGCCTTGTAGAGCAGCAGGGGTGCAGCCTTCTTCTCGTTAACGTTTGCAGGCTCCACAGTTACTGCTAGAGGCATCTCGCTGCCTGCGTCCACAGCCAGATGGACTCCGTAGCCTAGAACCACGTTTCTGGCCTGTTTTCTCAGTCTGGCCTCGGAATCGCTGTATCCGCGACTGTTATCTCTTGGGTCTCGTTGGCTGTAAGCTTTGATGAAGGTCGCGTCCAGCACCAGGGTCTCAGAGTCGAGGATGCCTATGCGGTCAAGCTGCTTGACCAGCCGGTTCACAAGAGATTGAAAACATTCAGGCCCTATTCTGCGTCGAAACCTCAGAAGTATGGAGGGGTGATACGGCTTCTCATCCTCCCTGATGATGCATAAGCTTCTCAAAACATCATCAGCCTCGAGAAGTCTGTAGGGCTCCGCGTAGCTCTCGATCCGCCTTAACCGTTTGATGAGCTCAGCCTTGAACATGCCAAGCAGATTTCTATGGGGTCTGCCAACCCTGCTCCTTTTACCATAGCTTCTTACCAGTCGCTTCTCTACAAATCCTAAATCCAACGCTTGAAAGAGATCATACAGAGCTTCATACTCGCTCATCCTTTCTCACAGAAACAGCATGAGTGGGTATGGAGCTCATCGATCTTGCGATCAAAAACACGTATACATCCACATGTCAACCAGAAGAATGTTGCAAGAAGCTCCCGCGTGTAATCAAGCTGGGGGCAGCCTAAACATCCTTCGAAGATCGTAAGTATCCTTGCCGTCTCAGTAAGCTTAAGTAGAATGTTTCATGAGCGAACGATGGAATACGAGACCGAGGGGGCGGGAGGCATGGTGAACGATATGGGATTGGAGTCTGCGTCCAGTGACATCAGGCAGGTCGTCAACAAGAAAGTTGATACATTCATCGGCGAAATGTACGGCTTGGTCAGCGCTGGAGGGGAAGGCCTAAGACTTAGACCTATCACAATCGAGCAGCCCAAGCCTCTCGTTGAGATAGGATCTGTCAAGCGCCCTCTCATCTACTGGAGCATGCTGCCCATGGTTCTCGGTGGAGTCACGCGCTTTGTAATTGGTTTGAGACACGGAGCAGGCAAGATCAAGGAGAGGCTTCGTGATGGTGGCGAGTTCAGCCAAGATCTAGGTAGACCGATTTCAATTACGTATGTTGAAGAACGCGAGCCACTTGGTAGAGCTGGATGCATAAAGTACGGTATTGAGAATGGTTTGATAGATCCGAAAAGGCCTGCTGTGATATTCAATGCTTCAGATATCTTAAGGTTGAATTTACGCAGTCTCGTAGGGCATTACTTGTGGCTCAAGGCGTGTCATGGTTTCGATGTTGTTCAGGTCTACACGTCTGGTTTTAGAGTCCAATATGGAATAGGAAAAGTTGACTTTTCCACTTCCCAAGTGATCGATTTCAGAGAGAAGCCGGTATTCCAAGACCTAGCAAATACCGCATGCTACATCATCTACGGAAGACTGGAAGATTTCAGAACAGTTCAAAAAATCCCTTCAAATCCCGAGGACGAACTGATATACAAGTGGTTGAAGGAAAAAACACTAGGTGCTTATGTGATAAGTCATGAGGACATAATCTCAATAAAGTTCCAGAGAGACCTCGATAAAGTGGACAACATGGATCTTGACAGATACGTTAGAAGTGCATATGAGTAATGAAATCTCCAGAACTTGGAGTCGAGAACAATTTTGCCCGACCTGATCAACAAGGTGATCCATCGCGATCACGAACGTTAGAGCGATCGAGAAAAAGGGCCAATACGAAACCATATCGTCACAACGGTTGAGCGGACAGGCTCATACCATAACATCAATTCAAGTTAGGGGATAGTGCAACAGAAGAACGATTTCACGAAAGTACGGTAGAAAATCAGTTCATGTTTTGAGGCGCGTACTGGTTCCTCAAAATTGTCAATAGACAGACAAAAAACATGGTTGCTGGTGCCGATGAAAACTCAGGCACTAATACAGCTTCTTTGCTTACTATCATTATTTCGTATCCCGAGATGTTAGCCGGTCTGGCTTTGTCAATGACTACTATTTCGTAGGGCACGATGTTCTCGTCCATCACGATTATTTCAAAGGTTGCTTTCTGGCCCGGATCCAAGTCTTGAGGATTAGCGAGACCTGAATTTGCAGCTACCACCTTACTATTCTCATCATAGCATGTGGCAACGACCTCTGTGAAGGTTGACATTCTGGTCCCGTTGTTCTGCAACTCTCCAGCTATATGCAACAGTCCGTACCTGTCAACGTACGAGGAATGATTGTCAAGAATGAATGCGTGATTCTACATGCCGACCACATTTGATGCTGAAGAGGTAGAGGCCGAACTGATTAGAATCAGCAGTAGAGTGAGACAAAGGCATAGTCGCAATTCGCCTTCTGATTGGATAACAGCGAAGTCTGCTTTAAGAATTGAGGTCTAATTATACTCTCTCAATAAGGTGAGCTATTCGGAGACTGGCGCACATCTTCGAATCGCATCATAATCGATCCAAACACAAAATGAATACTGTGCAGACAGGAAGGGTGATGGAGGCTCTTCAGACTTATCAAGGCGATTTCTGTGAATGAACGATCCCCGACTCGAGCGACTTAAACCAAGATAAGTAGGTCCCGTGCTCAGGCAAGTGATGTGCAAGAATATCGGATTGTGTGCCTTCTCATAACCACTTCATCATCGGCATTGCAACAACTTCTTGTATCACAAGTCGCTTCTCAGGTCTGGGGCCGAAGGCTTCCTTCCGAGTTGATGTACGAGCAACGATGGCGGTATCAGCGCCTTCTCCAGTGCCTCCCACAGCTACCACTCTGATGTAAGGTCTTGCACGACCAACTGCTACCGCTGCCACGCATACCTCAACAGCGACTTTCATCCCTTGTCCAAAAGCGTACAGAACATCCCTCACGACGTTCCAAGTTTTGCCACAGATGGGTAGAAGCATCATGTCGAAGATTTGTCTGCGAGCCTCTTTGTCTCTCTCGGAGTCGACTGAAAGATTTCTGCGAACCATTCTGTCAAGCATACTCCTGTCAGAGACTGGTCTCCGCTCACATACTTCTAGAACTTCATCTTCAGAGATAGCTACCACTTCAGTGTTTCCGAGAGCTTGTTGGAACTGCTGAGCAGTTCTGCCGGTTGTTGCAGGCACGAGAACGGTCCTCACGTCTCCGAGAGTGAGCCTCTCCTTGACAGCTTCAATCACCAGAGCTGTATTGGCGAAACCTGGAGTTTCAAAATATGTGACCGTTCTCTTCAAACTGGACATTTCTGTGCACCTTGGATCTCAAAGGTTAGGAGGTCACCTGATAGTAACCAATTTTATGAGGTTCGGAGCTATAAAGAGTCGGTTGAAGCAGAATGAAACTTTTGGCCACTGCGCTTTCGTTTGCAGTCTGCTTGATGATGCTTCAGCCGTCAATCTGTGGAGGAGTGACTGAGGATAGCTTAAGTCTTCTGCACGGTTACATCTACGAGATCTCGAACGGCAGTCAGCGGCCAGTAGCTTTCGCTTCTATCTCAGTCTCTGAAGCTGGCAGAGCTCCTGTGAGTCGAAGGATGACTGGAGCAGATGGCTCCTATTCCTTTCCACTTTTTTCAGGAATGTACACAATAAGGGTTGAGAAGCCTGGTTTCATACCTCAAGGAGCCTTTGTCATACTAGAAGCCAACGATACGGTGAGAATCGATTTCTATCTCGAGAAGAGTAACGCACCCTATGAAGCTCAAGTGATAATCGAAGGTCTGCCGCCGGGGGTCTATCCCAAACTGTTTCTTGACGGCATATTCCACGGCTGGGTTCTGAATGGGTCAGGCTTCCTCTTCGCGAAGAACCTCTCCCACACTGTGGAGCTGGGGGAGATCTCAGAAGATGGAGTTCGATACGTTCTAGCAAGCGGCAGGACTCAAACATTCGTGGAGGCAGAGACGAAAGTGTTTCGATACTCTCGTCAGTTCTACGTAAACTCAAGCACCGACCCGTGGAGAGATGGATGGTACGACGAAGGGTCGGTCATTTTTGAGTCAACGCCAATTATTGATCTGGGCAACGCAAGCCGTCTAGTCTTTGACATTTGGATCGTGGACGGAAAGATTCTAGATGAGAACCCTGTCAAGATCGAAGTTAACTCCAGTTTCCAGATAGACACCAAGTATAGACGACAGTATTTCCTTCAACTATCTTCTGACAGAAGCGAGGTGATCGGGGGCGGCTGGTACGACGAGGGGTCAACTGCCAAGATTTCTGTGAGAGAAACCACTGTAGGCGCATTGCCGTTCAAGTACATATTTGCAGGTTGGAGAGGGGACCTGGAAAGCAACAATACCTTGGCTGAGGTTCTTGTCGACGGCCCCAAGAACATACACGCTGAATGGCTAAGGAGTGAGGTTTTGAGGATCGAGAAACTTGATCCGATCTACAAGGCGATAATCGACATAAGCCTCTTGATCTCTGCGGCCACGATCCTGAGCGGCCTTTTTGCCAAGATCCATCTGCCTGAGGTTTTAGGGGAACTATCAGCCGGCATGATCCTGGGGCCCTACGCACTAGGCGGGATAAAGGTGCTGAACGAGCCGCTTGTGGAAATCAGCGAGTATCTGATTATCTTCGCCGAAGTTGGAGCGATACTTCTGCTCTTCGTGGCGGGACTCGAAGTCAGTTTCGGTAAGTTCAGAGCCGTTGTTGCGAAGTCTTCTGTTGTAGGCATCTTCGGTGTTGTCGCTCCATTCTTCTTGGGCCTCCATGTTCTCGGCCTCTCCGGATACACTTGGAATGCCTCATTACTTGTGGCAGCAGCTCTCACAGCAACGAGTATAGCCATCACCCTCAGGACATTGGAAAGCGCTGGAAGGCTAAACTCGATAGAGGGGAACATAATGATCAACGCCGCGGTCATAGATGATGTGCTCGGCCTAGTCGTTCTGGCAGTAGTAATGTCAATCGTCGCTTCTGGTGCGGCTTTTCAGCCGTATGATGCAATGTGGATCCTATTCCGAACCGTCATATTCTGGCTGATGTTGCTGGCGGCCACGTTAGCGGTGGCTCCCAGAGTTGTGCGTGCTGCCGAGTGGTGGAGGGCAAGAGGCACCGTTGAGGTCGCTGCAACCGCCACCTGCTTCGGCAGTGCCGTCGCGGCGGCGGCTATTGGGTTATCACCCATCGTAGGAGCCTACGCAGCCGGGATGGCTATAGCTAGCTCCAGAGTAATAGCGAGGATCAGGGACTACATAGAGCGGCTGAGCATGCTCTTCTCACCCATATTCTTCGCAGTCATAGGGGCTCAGTTCAATATAAGCGCCTTGAGCTGGCAGGGGACTTGGATAATTGCAGTTCTAATCGCGGTGGCTGTGGTAAGCAAACTTGTGGGATGTGGGCTTCCCGCAGCCATAGCACTGAGAAACTCCAAGAGTGGGCTAAGAGTGGGTGTTGGAATGATCTCCAGAGGTGAGATCGGGCTGATCATAGCGGGTCTAGGAGTGACCTCGGGCATCATAGATCAGACTCTTTACGGAGCGGTAATAGCCATGGTGATCTTCACTACGCTGGTCACGCCTTTAGCGTTGAGGTGGGTGTACGCTTAAGGGGATCAGGCTGTCGAGCCTTCGTCCTCATTATCTTTGAACTCCGGCAAGATAGGAATTATCAGAACATTTAACATGTCGTCTAACAGTCTGTTGAGTGGGACCTATATCGATGCCGGATCTTGCGATAGTCCATTACACGGCACCACCCAGAGAGATGGGTGGTGTCGAGATCGTGATTGAGTCCCATGTGAAGTTTCTGTCTGAACTAGGATACAATGTGCGGGTGATCTTCGGCAGCGGTGGAGGACTGGACTACCATAACGTCACGGAACACAAGATTCCGTTGCTGTGGCCTAACCACCCCAGAATTCAAGCAGTTCAGGAGGAGCTTCTTCGCGAAGGGAAGAGTGACGACTTTGACTCAGTAAGAGATGATATCACTGAAGATCTCAGTAAGGCTCTCAGAGGTGTGGATGCATGTATAGTTCATAACATTCCTTCCATGCCTTTCAATTTTGCTGCGACAGCGGCAGTTAATAATGTCGCGGATAAGTTGAGGAGGACCATATTCTGGGTTCATGACAGCGCACTCCTCAGGGATGAATGGTCACAGAAGAAGCAGCTTTTCCCCTTCACTTTGCTTAATCACAAATCCAAGAACATATGCTACGTCACTCCGACAGCGGTCAGAGCGAAGGAGCTTGCAGAGCTCGATGAACCTTACAAGATCGAGAATTCGATAGTCGTCCCTAATGGTGTGAGTATTGAGGAGTTCATCAAGATAGACGAGACTACAAAGCTTCTGATGAGGAAACTCGGCCTCTCCTTCGAGAATTATATAATAGTGACCCCTGTCAGAGTTACCCCGAGAAAGAATATTGAACTTGCACTTTTTGTTGTTGATGAGTTGCAGCATCTTATCGGTAGATCCCGACAGATCAAGTTTCTGATAACAGGTCCACCTGACCACCAAGCCTCAAAACTAGGTAAGGCCTACCTTGAGTACTTGAGTGAACTTATCGTTAGGAGGGGGCTGACAGAGAACGTGATCTTCTGCCACGAGTTGATAAATCAGAAACGAGAATATCAAAACGGCAGCATCCAGAAATGGAGTGTCGCCGATGTCTACAATATTGCAGACCTTGTACTCATCCCAAGCAAGGAGGAGGGTTTCGGCCTGCCTGTGATCGAGGCAGGAGCAGCCCGTAAACCGATCTTCTGCTCCAGGATCCCCCCATTTCAGGAGCTGATCAGAGACGACATTGAAGGATTCATGTTTGATCTGGCGGAGGATCCGAAGAGCATCGCATTCAGAATCTACAGGCGATACTTAGAAGACAGGGTTGACAACAACTTCGACAATGTGATCAAGAGATTTACTTGGGAATCGATAATCAAGAAGAAGATTATCCCACTACTCTAGAAAACATATTGCATTCTGAGATTCCATGGTGTGGAAGAATGTTTGAGGAGCTTATGCCTGGAATATGGACAGAATTCTTACAGGCAATCCCCAGATTTCTCTTTGCTGTGGCAATCCTAGCTCTCGGATGGGTCACAGGACATCTCTTAGGCAGAGGTCTCTCACTGCTGCTCGTGAGGCTTGGTTTCGAGAGTCTTCTGCACAGAACAATTCTGGGCAAAGCGCTGGAGCAGTCAGGTACAACATGTGTGAAGTTCTTCGAGTTTACTATAAGATGGATCGTCTATCTGTTGGCGATTCTTCTTGCACTCGACCTGTTTCAGGTCAGGGTTCTCAGGACTCTCGTTCAGACCATGCCCGAGTATCTTCCTAACATCGTCGCGGGGCTTCTGGTACTGTTCATAGGGTTTGTTGTGGTGGACTTCATAGCAGACATCGCCAGGGTCATTGGGTCTCAGGCTAGAGTGGAGTTGGCTGGGTTCTTGTCTATTGGACTGAGGCTGATCGGCTACTACGTCGTCGCCGTCATCGCATTAGGTATGATGAGGATCGACGTCACCATCCTTAACACGATCGGAAACGCTCTTGCCTGGGGCATCGCGCTTGGAGCAGGTTTGGGCATAGGGATCGCTTTCGGCTTCGGTCTTAAGGACTACGTAGCCAAGAACGTGGAAAACTGGGTCAGCGCAACAAAGGAAGTCGCTAAAAAGCCGGAAGACTTCTGGTCCTGGTACACCAGGACCAGAGAGGGAAAGGAGTCTGAAACCTAGATGACTCTCAGCAACCCTGCTTTGCTGAGTCTTGAGAATGTGCTCTGGTTGCTCCTCGTCCGCAGAAGCGAGCTCACGGCAAAGTAGTTGATCTCTGAGCTGAGTTCTCTCCAAGACGGCAGTAGAAACTGTCCTGCATCAGGATCGTGCAGGAACTTGGCTCTGAACTCCCCGTAGAATCTTCTGAATCTCTGCATATCGATCTCTCTTGAATAGTGTATTCTGTGATCAACATCGACTTGTCTCTGGAGAACCTCAAAGCTCCTCCAATAGGCTGGCAGCATGGCCAGTGCTTCTTTCCTATATTGTGAGACCACTTTTTTTCTCCTCTCCTTGGAGAGTCGAACTCCTTCAGTTTCCAAGGTCCTGAGAACTCTGTTGGTTATCTGGAATATCATCGCATCGAGTCCTCTGGCTGTCTGACCGATATGGAGGAACACGTCGAGGTCGACCTGAGCTATGGCTGAAGGGGATAGCCTCCTCATGGATTGGTTCAGAATCGAGAATTCGATGCTGTAGTCGCTTGGAAAGCGTATGCTCTCCAGCAGCTCTCGTCTAGCCGCGAACTCTCCCGAGAGCGGGTACTTCAGCCGGTCGAATCCTCGGAATATGGTTGGAAACTCCTTAGTCAGAACCTTCATGAGCGGGATCGCGAAGAGCCTCGTCACCCTTCCTCCAAACGTGTATGATCCATGTGGATACTCGTAGATCATTGTTAGCCTCTTGTAGTACGCCTTGGTCATCATGAGGCGCCTCCTTCTTCTCCTGAGCACCTCGACGATAGGATGGCACAGTGCCACGGCGAACTCCTTCTGAAAATTCATGATGTCGGAGTCGAGGAAGCATACGATGTCACCCTTTGTCATGGGGAGGGCAAGCCACAGCGCAGCGCCTTTACCCGGCGGGATGGTTCTTAGGCCAGCCCTGTTTGAGGCACCGTACTTCTCGAGTACGTGAAACAGGTTCCTGTCGAACTGGTGAACAGCCTTGACTATGAAATCGAAGAATCCTCTCCTCGAGTGTATGGCCTCTGCACGATTCTCCCTTAGCAGACCTACCTGCCGCCTGAAGAGGTCGAGTTCTTCATAGGCAGTCTCCACGACCTTGACGAGTGTCGAGAAGTCTGCATTGCCATGCTGATCAAGGGATCCGTCGATGACCAAGATCTCGTCGATATATCCTAGGTCGATGAGTTTGCTACATTCAGAGAGCACTCTCTTGAGGACATCCAGTTCGAGTTCACGCGTCTTCCTGCCGACGTCTATCTTGGTAGGTATCACAAGAGAGATCAAGAGAGGCCTCCTGAGGTCTGCTTCATCACGGATGAAACTATTCAGCTTCCTGTCTAAGCACTCAGCAATATCGAAGTTCCTGTATGAACCCAGGTCGGCAACCTCACGCCGCAAAAATGATAACCTCAGTCAAGTCTCTGCTTGAGGAATGCTATCGCTTGATAGAAGTCTTGAACAATAGCATCTGCCTCAGCCTTTATTCTCTCAGTCTTCGGATTGTACGCTACTGAGATATTCGCCCCCAGCAACATACAGTAGTCAGAGTCGCCATCACCGATCGCAACCGAGACCCCTCCCAGAGCACTCTGAAGAGACTTGAGAAGGCGAAGTTTGCAGACAAGATATTCCTTGCAATGAGGGATCTTCAAACAGCCGGGCACTGTAAGAACTTTCCCAGTCAAGCGATATCCGTTGAATTGCAGCCTATTCGCATACACAAGATCCAGATGAAGTCTGTTCTTCAGCCTGTCGGCTAGAAACTTGTATGAGTCTGTGGCTAGAGCAATAACGAAACCTCTCTCTCTTAGGAATGAGATGAACTCATGAACTCCTGCGTTCAGGGGGATCGTATCAAAAACATCCTCCAACTCAGACCTCCCCTTACCCGATAGGAGTTCAGCTATCCTCATGGTGACCATGGATCTCGGAGCTTCCCTGAAATCAAGATCCAACTGCCTGAGCTTGGACGTGAGGCCAAACCGCTCGCATAGTACGTCAATGGATCTCTTCGATAGTATCGTCCCATCCATATCCAGTACGGCGACGCCAACCTTCAACATATATCCCTCAAGATTCCAAGACCTCTTTGTACACTTCAAGTGTCTTCTCAGCAGCTAGGTCCCAGTTGAAGAGAGCCTCAACCCTCTTCCTGCCCTCCGAACCCATCCTCTGGCGCATTTCTGGGTCTCTTAGAAGTCGGATGATGCCTGATGCCAACCCCTTATGGTCTGCAGGCCTTGCCAGAATCCCCGTCTCCCCATCTACGACAACCTCAGGGATTGCGCAGTGATTGAAAGCCACGACAGGTCTTGCCGTGGCCTGAGCCTCGGCAGGGGTCAGACCAAAACCCTCCCACATGCTGGGGTAGCAGAAGACATCACAGGCCGAGTACAGTTGCGGAATCTCTTCGTCAGGCAAATACCCCGTAAAGACAAGGGCGTTGCGAATCCTACTCAGGAGGGATTGACTCATCTTAACCCGATCGAACCTCGTTCCACCCGCTATGACGAACTTCGCGTCCGGGCATACCTCCAAGACAAGAGGGACGGCCTTGATCAGATACTGCACTCCTTTGTATGGGTCCATCCTTCCCACGTACAGGACAGTCGCTCCGTCAAATATCCCATATTTCTCCCAGATAGCAGAGTTATCTGTTCGCGGATGAAACCTCTCAAGATCGACACCATTGTATACTAGCGATATCTTCGCTTCATCGACCTGATAGAACCTAGTCAGTAGTCCCTTGATGTACCGGCTGATCGCGATGACCTTGTCCACGCCTGCATGCAACGCGATGATCGTTCCGATGTTGTGATCTATCATCTTGAGTTTCTGAGTCGGATTCGACCAGCTTCTGACAGGTGCATATCCGTGGAATGTGAAAACATGTGGGATACCCCTTAACGCACGAACATAGTTCCCGACGAATATGCCAGGGTGATACTGAGTATGAATAAGGTCAAAGTCTTTGATGCGGGTGCCGCACTTGGCCATGAATCCGAAGTGGCGGATGAAGCGGAGCCCTGAACCTCTGAATTTGACTTCGACAGCCTCAACCGGCGATATGTCCTCAAAGGCTTCGCGCGTTAAGACTTTGACTTCGATGCCTCTTTCACTAAGCCTCCTAGTAAGTTGCCCTATGTGAACAGTCTGGCCGGAGGCTTTGTGCAGTGTACTTCTAACAACGGCTACCCTCAAATCGGATCGTCCTTGGTGTGGCTTCACTCCAATTCACCCTGTGAAGTAATGTGATAGAAGGAAGGGTTTCTGTTCTTCAAAGACAGCGGCTTCCTGCTCTGTAAAGCGGTCAGCTTCTTCGTCAGTCATCTTCTCCGTCTCGAGGAGAAAGCTGCATACCTTTCCAAGCCAGAGTCCTCTCAGCGAGCTCAGGAGTTCGTTGAACCTCCCGTCATCTGTCTCCCTTGCGCAGGCACAAGCAAATGAGTAGACCGTTCTGGCCCATACCTCAGGAGGGATCGAGATGCGTTGCGAACTCGATGCTTCGCTCAGGGTCTCAAAAAGATCCTGTTCAAGTACGTCTCTAAGAATTGCCCTCTTGTTTGCAAGGGTCTCTTTGAATCCACTGTGAAGTCTGGAGGGGACGACCTTCACCGGCTCCGGTCCAGGAAAGGAGAACGGGTATTCAAGGAGTGGCACGGGTTCGCTACGTGATACTCGTCGCCAATACTCATAGTAGTCTCTTGCACAAGTGAACATTGAGCCGGCAACCTGTACAAACATCGCCGCGATCTCAGCTCCAGGATCCTTGGCCTCATGGATCTTTGACCCTAGAAAGGCCTCCTTGACAGTGAAGCCTCGGGCGATGGCTGTATGAGTTATGAATATGTCAACGCCGAATCGTTGGATATACGCGCTTTTCCACAGCGGGCTTTTGAGGAGATTGGTGACTAGAGAGGCTGAGAGGCCGAAGTCGCCACCAATCGGTTGGCGGACCTTGAGGCCATAGACTGCCTGTGTGAACGGGTAGCAGAGGTTGTTTGTTATTGTCCCATCATATTTGTGTCGAATGTAGAGGGGGGCTATGAGGTCTGCCTCGTTCGAAGCAGCCTCAAGAACGATCTTACACCATTCAGGAGTGATGCTTCGCAGATCAGAATCGAACATTGCGGTGCCTTGCGCATTAAGGGCGGAGGAAGTCTCTAGGATCGCTCTAACAGCAGACCCCTTTCCAGCCAAGCCTGTGTAAGTGGTGAATAGACGATCCACTCCATCAAGCTTAATCGCCTCGACCACTTGCTTCGTTCCATCTTGCGATCCTCCGTCAGAGATCAGAATTAGTGACTTTTGCTCTGGAAAGTACTTCTTGAGCCCTCTTGCCACTTGATGCAAGACGTAGCCTATTGTATGAGCGCAGTTGTAAGATGGTACTCCCACCAACAGATCAGTCTTACCGATATGGGATAGCCGTTCTGCCGACTTGGGATCAAGACCAGTGAGTCTCGCTGTGCTCATACCTTGAGATTAGGGAAAGGTTTCTTATGTAGTTTCCACAACCGGAGAGATCATTTGATCTCAAAGACTAGAATTATTAGTCAACAGAGACAATTCTGAAGGCGTACTCGTCATGTCTGATGTGTCTCTAGCACTGTTTCTGACTGCCGCAATAATAGTGGCAGGCTCTCTTGGCAGCTTTCTTTTTCGCAAAACAGGCATCCCCGACATGATCTTTCTCGTGATGCTGGGTATCCTGCTCGGGCCTGTATCTGGTGTCATTCTGCTGAAGGACATCGAACCGCTTGCTCCTTACTTAGCCATGCTGACCTTGACAATAATCCTGCTTGATGGGGGGATGAGCCTCAACCTGCGCCAGACTATCAGGCAGAGTCCTCGTGCTATCATGATTGCAGTCCTAGGGTTTGTCTTGAGCGCAATCACTGTCGCCTTCTTCACAAGGTTGATGTTAGGGTTGAGCTGGTTGGAGGGACTGCTACTTGGGAGTATCGTGGGCGGAAGCAGCTCAATCGTGGTTGTATCTCTGGCCACGAGAATGGGGGTGAGTGAGGAGTGTTCAACCACTCTGGTCTTGGAGTCTGCAATAACTGATGTCCTCTGCACAGTTGCAGCTCTAACCTTGATCGGTGTGATCTTGTCCGGTTTGCCCACGATGGAGGCGCTGACACAAGTCCTCGCTCAGAAATTCTCGATAGGTGCAATGCTGGGTTTGGTCCTCGGCTTAGTCTGGGTGGGTGCACTCTCAAGGATGAGGAATGAGCCGTACCGATACATGTTGACCTTGGCCGCACTCTTTTTGGCCTACCTAACATCAGAATCCCTTGGCGGAAGTGGAGCGCTGTCAGTTCTTGCATTTGGCATAGTACTTGGGAACGAGGAAGCGTTCTCTGGTTTGTCTAGCAGATCAGAAACGCCCATTTGCATCGATGAGTCATTCAGAAGGCTAGAGTCAGAAATCGCTTTCGTCACAAAGGCGTTCTTTTTTGTTTATCTAGGACTAATAGTCAGTTTTCCCAGCATTTTCTTCGTTGCTTATGGGCTAATGCTATCGCTTCTTCTGCTTGCTACCCACTACGTCGCTGTCAGCGTGTCAACCCTAGGAAGTCCGCTGCGAAGGGAGAAAGGATTGATGAGCGTCGTTTACGCCAGAGGGCTTGCCGCTGCAGTCCTTGCGCTTCTTCCTCAGAAGTTTGGTCTAGGGAACTACCAGATCTATGTTCCAACAGTTCTTATGGTAATATTAACTACGACACTCATCACAACGATAGGCGTCTTTCACTTCTCACGCAAAACAATGGATACCAAAACGTAATCTCTCTGAAGCTGGAAGAACTGACTATCTTAGCTCACAGAGATGCTCTTTGCTCCAATACACGATTCTTCAAACGGTATTTTCGAATCCTTCTTTTATGAAACGTAGCTTGGACCTCTTCTTGAGTTCCTGTATTCCACCTCAAGTTTCTGAACGAGTTCTACGAATGAATGGTCCTTCTTCATCAATGAATCCAGCTTCTTCTGAAATAGATTCGCTTCCATCTTGAGTTCCATCATGCCGACTTCAATCTTCAAAATAGCTTTGGCTTTGCCTAGGAGTTGATGGGCTGTTCTTGGATCAACATCTTTCACATTCTCTGGAGCTTGACTCTAGATGCTGACTGCCGGGCTTCCTCTCCTCTCGCTCTCCCTGAGAATCAGACTCTGAATACTACTCGGACCACTGTACTCTGCTCGCTCGACACCGTGCTGCTTCAACTCCACGGTGTCGAGCCAGTGTGGCGTAAACCTCTTTCTAATCCCCTCCAGAAACTCAGCTAGACCGATCCGGGCCAGCTCCGCAGCTCGACAGACTTACACGAGACCTCTCTCGCATTGCTCGACTGCAATACCAATTCTGGTTTCCCTGAACCTGAGCCCATCGTTTCGCTGTGGAGTGTTGACCTCCTAGTCCTCTTCTTAGGTGTCAGGTCATTTATGTTTCTTAACAGGTCATCTGGAATCGAAACAGAGACACGGGCCTTCAACATGACTACTCTTCATGGAAAGGATGCCTCGTCCATCCTCATTGGCTTCTACGTTCCAGCAAGGATCAAATCTAGACCCTGAATATCCGCACTCATCATCAAGAGCTCAACATTTCGCGTCAGTTCGGCCTCTTTTCCATGAAGGATTCAATCACATCAACTACCTTCATGAATGCTTTTGCAGCGGGGCTGTCCGGATATTCAGTGACGAATGGTCTACCTCTGTCTGAGGCTTCGCTGATTCTTGGATCAAGAGGAATATTTCCGATGAGTGAGACACCGAGATCCTTGGATATCCTTTTGCCTCCTCCAACATTAAAGATCTGCGATTCTGCGCCACACTTTGGGCAGATGAATCCACTCATGTTCTCTACGATACCGATTATCGGAATCTTGAGTTGACGTGCGAATGTTACTGCTTTCTTGACGACTATCTGTGAGACTTCTGATGGGATTGTAACTATCACTACGCCGTCCATTTCTGGGAGAAGTTGCATGACACTTAGAGGTTCGTCCCCAGTTCCTGGAGGGAGATCTATGAGGAGGAAGTTCAGTTCTCCCCAGATCACCTCCGAAAGGAACTGTCGTATAGCAGACATTTTGAGTGGGCCCCGCCATATGACTGGAGTTTCATCGTCTGGAAGCAGGAAATCCATGGAGACGACTTCAACTCCGAGAGGCCCAGATACGGGGAATATCCCCACAGGTGCGGCTTTGAGTTGCCGTCCTCTTATGCCAAGCATCTTTGGAACGGAAGGTCCGTGAATGTCAGCGTCTAAGATACCCACCTTCTTGCGGTGGCCATGCAGGGCTAGAGCGATGGCCAAGTTTGCAGTAGTAAGGCTCTTTCCAACCCCTCCTTTGCCACTGATTACGGCGATCTTGTGTTTCACCTTGGCCATCCTTTCTTTGAGCAACTGCTCCTGCCTGTCGACGGATTGTCTTGGGGACAAACTGCATGCTTGATTCTGATTGTAGGAGAACTTTTCCACTTCTGGCCGCATGAGTGCATCCTCATGATCCGAAACAAGTGGCGAAACTCGGTTAATGATCTAAACACATTTAAATCTTTCCGGTTAAGAGTATATGCGTTCGTCGTCGAGAACGCTGGTGTAAAGAGTTTGATCGTCCTCAACTACTCAGATGTAGAGGCAAAGGAAGCCGGTGAGGGTGCAGTCAACGTTAGAATGAGATGGCTTATTTCAAAAGAGATTGGAGCGGAGAATTTTGCTATGAGACACATAGAGATCGACCCACAAGGCCACAGTCCGCTTCACAGCCATCCTTGGGAACATGAGATCTTTGTCCTAGAGGGAGAGGGACTCGTGACCGGTGGAGCGGATGAAAGGAGAGTCAAGGAAGGCGACTTTATCTTTATCCCGCCGAACGAGATGCACCAGACAAGAAACACAAGCCGGAAGACCATGAAGCTTCTTTGCATGATCCCATACAAAGAGAAAAGTGATTGACGAACTGCACCAGAATGTCCTCTGAATACTCATTTCTCTGTATTCGTTTGCCAATAAACTCCCCTATTCTACCACATAGAGACTCGCCCTCCCTGTACGGCCAATATTTGCTGGAGGCTCGATAACCTTAAGATGTGCATGTTACAAAACTTAACCTGAATTCTTCGGCGGATTAAAGCATGTCAAGAAGACTGCTCGACGACATAGATAAGGTCATAGTCTCTGAGTTGCAGAAAGACGGACGAGTTGCACTCGCCAGCATAGCCAAGAAAACAGGAGTATCACATGTCGCGATCCACAAACGACTGGAGAGGTTGATCAATAAGGAGGTAGTGAAAGTGTCAGCTTGCCTGAATGTGGAGCCCTTAGATTCAAAAATAGCGGCGATGCTGGTGGAGGTTGAGAACTCGCGGAGACTCAACGAACTAACTGAACTATTCAAAGATTGCCCGCGTACTGTCCTGTTATCCCCGCTGAGTGCATGCAACCTGTTAACGGTCGTGGTTGGCGAGGACTTCTCAACGCTGGAGAGTGTGATAGGAGTCTGTTCACTACGTGTCCAGAAAGGGGTCAGGCGGTCAGAAGTCCATATAGGTAAATTGCCGGACTACCCGAAATTCCTACCTATAAGAGTAATTGCCGAGCGGAAGGAGTCTTCACCCTGCGGGGTGCTCTGCAGTAAATGTGACAGTTTCAAGGACGGGGAGTGTTTAGGATGCCCCGCAACCAAATTCTATAATGGACCTCTCTAGATCAATTATGTGCGCCTCTTTCACTTTCAAACTGTAGCTTGATCATACTTTAGATCGACAACATGAAGTCCGCACTTATTGTCGCGCGTCTCTATGGCGAACCTCCAGACTTCCTTCCTGACAAGCGACTCGTCTCCTGCCCTCAACATTATCCTTTCACGAATCTCTTGCTGGATGGTTACTGATACTTCTTCACCTCCGTCTCCCGCCACGTCGCTCCGTAGTTCTGTCAGCACTACAATAACATGAGTATTGAACGATCGACCTTCGAGGAGAAGAAAGTACCCACACCTGAATCGGCCTATGACAGAAGAATTCACAAGCCACATGCCATGCACAAAGAATATGGTATCCTTGCCGTAGCCGAGTTGCTGCCACAGCACGCCGGGTCGCTGAGTCAACAATATAAGGTGTAGGAGTGTAGAGCAGTTTAGAATGATTGATCGAAACATAGATACTGAGCATAACCAGCGTTTTGAATCGAAGTTAGTCTGAAGCATGGTAGGCGGCGGATAATTGTTGGTCAGTAAGGCTGTGATCCCGGTTGCGGGTCTAGGTACAAGGCTCAACCCGGCCACGAAGGAGCTCCCGAAGGAGATGCTCCCGGTCTTCACGAACTCCCCGAACGGCGAGGTCTGCCTCAAACCCTTGGTCCAGCTTATCTTCGAGAATCTGCACAGCTTCGGCATCAAAGAGTTCTGCTTCATAATAGGCAGGGGGAAGAGAGTTATAGAAGACCACTTCACCCAGGACCCTGGGTTTCTGCAGATTCTGAGGGCAAGGGGCAGGGACAAATCGGCCTCTGACCTGAAGAGATTCTATGATAGGCTTGAGAGCTCAAAGATAGTCTGGGTGAATCAGCCCGAGCAGAGAGGATTCGGTGAGGCGGTTCTAAGGGGAAGGCCGGTGGTAAGCGGCGGAGGATTCCTAGTCCATGCAGGCGACACCTACATCATATCCAAGAACCATGAATACCTGACACATCTGGTTAACGAGTATCAGAGGCTGAGCGCCGACGCTGTCCTCCTCCTGAAGGAGGTCAGCAACCCAAGCCAGTATGGGGTCGCGGAAGTCGAGAGAATAGGCGGCGACATGTTAAGGGTCCTCAGCGTCGTCGAGAAGCCGCAGAGGCCGCAGACGAATCTCGCGATAATGCCGATCTACATCTTCGACCCCGTCATATTCAAGGCATTGGAGAATACTCGACCAGACAGAGGAGGAGAACTCCAGCTGACAGACGCGATCCAGAAATTGATCGAGTGGAACCTGAAGGTGTACGCGATAAGGCTCAGGGCTGATGAGGTCTGGCTCGACATCGGCAACCCTGAGATGTACTGGGACGCCCTCTCAACCTCATACAGCCGCGCCAAGACCCCAACATGAAGAATTAAGGCTCAACGAGATGTTGAACAACATATCACTCGGTGAGCTTGAGGAGATACTGTTAATCCCCAGTCTTGAGAGCCTTAGCGGAGAAAAGATCCTGATTACAGGTGGGGCTGGATTCCTGGGCAGCTGGCTCTCAGACTCGTTGATCGAGCTTGGGGCCAGCCTAGTCTGTGTGGACAATCTCTCCTCAGGCTCCATCAACAACATCGCACACCTAGAGAGATCGAAGAGGTTCAGATTCATCCAGGCCGACGTTGAGGAGTTGGAGAAGGCTGTACATGAACACGGTTTCAAGTATATTCTGCACCTCGCCAGCAGAGCCTCCCCAGAGGATTATCAAGCCCACCCTGTGGAGACGTTGACCACGAACTCTCTAGGGACTCTGAGGGCTCTCGAGGCCGCAAGAAGAGACAACTCAACCTTCCTATTCGCCTCAACCTCAGAAGTCTACGGGGATGCAGAGGTGATACCTACACCTGAAGACTACTGGGGAAAAGTGAATCCGATAGGCCCACGCTCACCATACGATGAGAGCAAGAGATTCAGTGAGGCACTATGCAAAGCCTACGAGAGAAGGCATGGTCTGGATGTCCGGATCCTTCGCATCTTCAACTCGTTCGGCCCCCGCCTCAGGCCTGAAGGCCTATACGGCCGCGCCGTCTCAAGATTCATAATGCAGGCGGTTGAAGGAGCCCCAATAACGGTCTACGGGGACGGCTCCCAGACCAGATCCTTCTGCTACGTAACAGACACTGTCAAAGGGATCTTGCAAGCCTTGACAAAGGACTCTGCCCGCGGCGAGGTCTTCAACATTGGGAGGCCTGAGGAGACTAGCATACTCGAACTGGCAAGGAAGATAAAGACCCTCACATGCAGTAACTCAGCGATAACATTCCACCCACTCCCACAGGACGACCCGAAAAGGAGATGCCCGGACATATCTAAGGCGAAGAGGATGCTGGACTGGCAGCCTGAGATCCAGCTTGAGGAAGGGCTGAGACGGACGATCGCTTGGTTCCGGACAGACCACGCAGGACGCCTCCTCAAGAAGAAAATGGGTGAGGAGTAATGAGTCACGTTGCAGTCATAGGCCTAGGCTACGTAGGCCTGACGATGGCCGCATGCCTTGCCAGCCGGAGAATAAGGACGATAGGTGTCGACACGGACAGTGAGAAGATGGCTACCCTGGCCTCCGGGAGATCCCCTATAGATGAGCCGCGGCTGGAAGGGCTTATCTCAAGAGCTGTCAGGGCCAAGACTCTCCAGGTGACGCAGCACCTAGGGGAAGCTCTGAGAGACTCTGAGATCGTCTTCGTGACGGTAGGCACCCCCAGCCTTCCAGATGGGTCTATAGACCTCGGCCAAGTAACTTCAGCCTCTGAATCTATGGGAGAGGCCCTCAGAGAGGCTGAAGGATACCGCCTCGTGGTTGTGCGCTCCACAGTCGTTCCAGGAACCTGCGATCTAACGGTCAAGCCCCTCCTGGAGAAAGCCTCAGGGAAGACCTGTGGAAGAGACTTCGGGCTATGCGCCAACCCTGAATTCCTCAAGGAAGGCTCAGCCGTCCAAGACATGCTCAAACCGGACAGACTGGTAATAGGCGAGTATGACGACAGGTCAGGCGACGTACTCGAGAAGTTCTATCGCAGATTCTACAAGAAGGACCTGCCGACAGTCATACGGACAACTCCTGCGAATGCGGAACTGATCAAATACGCCAACAACGCCTTCCTAGCCACCAAGATCAGCTTCATCAATATGATGGCAAACCTATGTGAGAGGATCCAGGGCTGCGACGTCGAGAAGATCGCTGAAGGAATAGGCCTCGACCAAAGGATTGGACCGCTGTTCTTGAGGGCCGGCCTAGGCTGGGGTGGAAGCTGCTTTCTAAAAGATCTGAAGGCGATCTTGGCGTTCGCGAAGGGCCAGAGCATAGAGCTACCTATCCTCGATGCTGCGTTGAGAGTCAACATGCTCCAGCCTCTCTGGGCAGTTCAGACAGCGAGGAAGGCGCTTGGAAGCCTTCAGGGCAGACATGTAGCAATCTTAGGCCTCGCCTTCAAGCCTGACACAGACGATCTACGTGAAGCAGTATCAGTAAAGATAATAGATCATCTGCTCCAAGATGGCGCAATAGTTAATGCGTACGATCCGGCTGCCATGCAGAATGCTAGAGCAGTCTTCGGAGACAAGATCATATATTCCAACACTGCCGAGGAATGCGTACGTGACGCTGACTGCTGCATCCTAGTCACTGAGTGGAAGGAGTTCCAGAGGATCCAGCCTGAGGATTTCAAGAGGCTGATGAGAAAATCAGTCGTCATCGACGGGAGACGGATATATGATCCTAGAAAGTTCTCAGCTAGGGTTGAGTTCTATGCTGTCGGTTTAGGAGAACGGTAGTCTGACAGACAGCGATTGCTTGTACGCCACTCTCTCCTCAGGATGTCATTCCGCTCTGCATTATCTGGTTATGGACCGCTGTACCAAGCTCAACTTTACCTCAAAGATCCGTCTACTGGCAGCTACGCCTTCTCAGCCCGAATATGGAATCTGTTGCAGCCGCCGCTGTGATAGCGCATGAGGCAACCACAAAGGCGGTTGAGACGGCTGGCAGTGAAAGGTACAGGAGGACAGTCAACAAGAATAGACTCAGGGTCAACCTTAACGGAAATGGGAGCCTGAACCTGGGCGGCCTTGCCTCCTTATAGTTCTCCCAGAACAGGTTTCCCACACCTATTACAAGCGCGAAATATGTTAGGATCGCAAGTTGATCAGCGAGACCATGCAGCCTGAGTGCAAGAGAAAAACCCGCAAGCAGCAAGCTACATATCGCAGAGAATATGAACCTCTGGCCGATCGAGAAGCCATGAAGAACCTCAATCGACCTGTTCTCTACATGCTCCACACAAAAGTCCAGTGAGTGAAGAGTCGATGCAAAATTCCTAAGGTTCGGCCTCACAGACTCCAAGCCGACCCTTCTCACATACGCCGAGACCGTCAGCAGACCGTAGAGGCTACTGGACAGAAGTAGGGCGAATGTGAGCAACCCCATAAGATAATTGGAGCCACTGATGTAGATCACCAACTCGCAGGGCTCGAGAGGGTCTAGGCCCTCAGGCTTCGCGACTATCTGGAGAGCGTAGAAGCCTGACGGGGTGATTGTTGGCAGATCTCTCTCTACCACTAGTCTCTCAGTGACTCCCATCATGTAGGTCCTAGTCGAGTATTCACTCGTCTCCAAGAGACGGAGGCCAAGAAGAGACAGGGCGGTTACTCTTAAGGTGTAGTCTATCCTGCGGATCGTCTCGTTTCTGAGATTGACAACTTCAAAGTAGAATACGGCCTTCTCGCCAGCGACGTATGAGGTGTTGACGGCGACGCAGGAGATGGCTAAGTCTTCAGACTGAGAATGATCTATCTCTTTTGTCTCTATGAGCGATGTTCTCGCCGCATAGTAGGATAGGTCATAGAATAGTCCCATGGAGACCGATAGGAGAAGGATCGCGAGAACTAGTAGGTGGAAGAGTCTGATCCTCACTACGTACTCATCTTCCTGTCCTAGACCCTGAACTGCTCAAGGATCTTCTCAAAATACTTTGCGTTGTAGTGCTGTGCGTGTGGGGTGGTTATCAAGACTTTAAATAACTGATGACCGCCAATTGTGCGCTGTCAGTCAGATGTTCAAGAGCCCATAATGGTTGGGGGTACGCTTAAGTAGGAAAACTGGCACCATCACAGGTAAAGTGGGAGGAAGATAGCCGTGGTTAAGTTGCCTCATATCGGACATGAGAAGCACCTATGCAAGATCTGGACAGACACATACGATGTGGATGAGGTTAGACCCCTCGTCAAGAATCCTCAGTTCATCTGCAAGGTCTGCGGCAGAGTGGCTGCGAACAGAGAGAACCTCTGCGATCCAACAGCACTCTGAAAGCTGCCGCTTTTGCTCCCACACATCTTTTTTCCTCGAGCCCTGCCGAAGAGGAGACCGCCAACCTCTGCTGATTGAAGCCACTCGAGAAGCAGAACATGCACAGTAGCTGGATAGACGCCTGAGGGGTCTGAGCCATACCTCAAGTTCTACGGCGGCGAACGCCCCCATTGCAGGAGGATGGAGCCTCTTCAGGAACTTCTTGAGTTCAAGTGAACTTAAGATTCTGTGGGTCCCACGACTGTCAGATGCTGGAAGGCGTGGCCGCTGGGCCAGTGATATGCAATGCACCACTCAGCTTCTGGTTGAGTACTCGAGTGGACAAGCTTCACTCAGAACCTTGTGTCGCGGTCAACCATTGACTATTCTTGCAGCCGCCTCCTGAGCCTTCAGCGCGTCTTCAGGAGTTACAGTTGGCCTCTTCTTCATCAGGATCGACTCCACGAAGTGCTGGTCCTCTTGGAGGTGTCCCCAGACCCTAGGTCCCTTCTCCCTGAATATCCACTCCTGCCTGTCAGGCTCAGCCCTGTGGAGGATCACGCGTTCATTACCCTCAGCGATTAGACTGTTCAAGCTGTCACAGAGCAGCTCAAGCCTGCTTACGCTCATCGCAGGTCTGACAAGTCCGCTGAACTCCAGTCCGGCCACGGCCCCATTCGAGAACTTGAGGACTGACAGACGGTTATATCCGATGGTCCCCCCGAACTGCTTCAGCACAACATCCCTCGAGAATGAGCAAACCTCAACGATATCTGCTTGCAGCAGCCAGCGCAAGAGATCAATAGACCAGATTGAGAGCGTGAATCCTGGGCCCCCGCCGCTTTTCTCCTCGTCCCAAGCCCACGAGTTTGCAGGCCACTGCTGCGCCAACTCCTCTGCAGCTATAAACTCCCTGTAGAAGGCTGCGACCGGCGCACCTATCGAGCCGGAGGCAATCAACTCCTTCACCTTAACATAGTTCGGAGTGAACCTGAAGTTGAGACTCGGCATGAAGATGATGCCAGCCGCCTCGGCTTCATCGACTATCTCCTGAGCCTCCTGCAATGTCGGCGCCAGAGGCATCTCGCACAGGATATGCTTACCAGCCCTAGCGGCGTCGACAGCGATCTGTCTGTGAAGAAAGGTTGGGACAGAGATGACGACCGCATCCACCTCAGGGTCTCTCACCAAGTCGATGTGGCTGGAGTATGCTGACTTGACCTTGAACTTCTCAGCCGCTCTCCTGGCCCTTTCCGTATCCACGTCGGCCACGGCCACAAGCCTTGCGCTTGGAATGGATCTGAAGGATGGTAGGTGTGCTCTCTCACCCACAAAACCCAGGCCGACTATTCCTATGCCGACCCAGCTCTCCACGATGAGCCATCACTCCTGAAGTCAAGCCGCGTGGCATAAAGGCTTGTGGAGTGCATTTTAGGCGCATGCAGGCGTGAGTGAAGGTCATCCTCCGGCACTGCAGGAAAGGCTCAAATATGGTCTTGCCTGCTCTGTGGGTAGGTAGGTAGTAACCTGTCATGGTTGAGCTGCTCTGCCAGCACTGCAACTACAGGTGGGACTACCATGGCGAGACCAGGTTCTACGCGACCTGCCCGAGGTGCCGGTACAAGGTCAGGATACCTGGAGAGGCCGCCCGCAGAGTGAGGCTGAAGAGGTTGAGGAAGAATATGGAGAGAGAGGCTGGTGATGAGAAGAAGACTGCAAGACTGATCGGCGTCGCCGCGATCGTGAAGGGGGTTGTGGAGGAGTACAGCCGTGACAGAAGCATGATGATACAGGTTCTCCTCAGACTCCAGAAGAGTTTCGGCTGGCTCCCCAGAGATGTACTGACAGAAGCTAGCAAGCAACTGAAAGTCCCCCTCAGCCACGTCTACCAGATCGCCACCTTCTACAAGGTCTTCTCACTCGCCCCACGTGGAAGACACCTGATCAGGGTCTGCATGGGAACATCATGCAAGGTTCGAGGTGCAGAGCAGATCCTTGAGCAGATACAGGGGTTACTCAAGATAGAAAGCGGTGAAACCACCCCTGACGGCAACTTCAGCCTTGAGACGACAAAGTGCTTGGGCTGTTGCGGTCCCGGCCCAGTCATGACCGTTGACGGTAAGTACTACGTCAACCTGAAGCCGGCCGAGGCGAAATTGGTACTGCGCAGATACGTTAGGTGACGGAAGATGGATAATATCAAGCGCGTAAGATCACGTGAAGAGCTCGAAAAACTTCGTCAAAGAATCGAGGCCAAGAAACATTCGAGAAGCCCTATGATCGCGGTCAGCGTCAGTACATGCGCCATCCCGCTCGGTGCTATGTCGGTTGTCGAGGCGCTCAAGGCTGAATTGATGAAGCAAGGACTGGCGGAGAAAGTGGAGATAAAGGAGA
>JAGTQV010000078.1 GCA_018397035.1 Candidatus Bathyarchaeota archaeon
GGGGGGAGTGGAGATTCTAAGCTTGACATGGCTTTAAGGAGCTTTGCACAGGATGAGCCGCCAGGAGGGTTTACGGACCGCGCCTACTCTCTACTTGTCAAAACTATACTGAGTATCGGATGCCACGCATTCGGCACGAATATTGACGCGATGAAGAGATACCTTTCGGAGCCGACTGTCAGGAGGGGTGTGACAGCGGTCCTCAGCAGTATTGGATCCTACGGCATCACGCGGCCTCAGCTCCTGAAGGCACCGTTCCTCGTCGTATGGAACTTCACCAATGCCTGCAATCTGCGATGTAAGCACTGTTACCAGAATGCAGGAAAGAGACTCCTAGATGAGTTGTCCAAGGAGGAGAAGTTGAGGGTCGTCAGGGAGTTGGCTGATGCTGGTGTCGTCGCTGTGGCCTTCTCCGGGGGGGAGCCTCTGTCGAGTCCAGAGTTCTTCGAAATAGCGAAGGCCGCGAGGGACCACGACCTCTACGTTGCCCTAGCTACGAACGGCACGTTGATCTCCAAGGATACGGCGAGGAGGCTGAGGGAGATAGACGTCTGCTACGTGGAGGTTAGTCTTGACGCAGCCTCACCTCAGCTACACGATTCATTCAGGGGGATCCAGGGTTCGCATGAGCGTTCACTCCAAGGCATACGGAACTGTGTTGATGAGGGGATATTCACGTGTATAGCCACTACTGTGACGCGAAACAATGTCAAAGAAGTGCGTGGATTGATCGAGCTTGCCAGGAGGATGAAGGTGAACCGCTTCATCCACTTCAACTTTATTCCAGCTGGTCGGGGCAGAGAGATCGTTGAGCTCGACATCTCTCCAGTGGAGAGGGAGGAGCTGCTCAGAACATTGTATGAGGAGTCGAAGGTCCCTGGGATCGAGGTATTATCTACGGCGCCACAGTTTGGGAGAATGGTTACTGAGAAGTCAATGGGCAGATCAGTTGCACCAACCCACTTCTATATTGGTAATGGCGGAAGTTGGGGCCTGCAGTCTCTGGCTCAGTTCATAGGTGGGTGCGGTGCAGGGAGGCTGTATTGTGCAATCCAGCCTAATGGGTTGGTCACACCATGCGTCTTCATGCCAGATCTCACCGTCGGCGACTTGAGGATAACGAGGTTTCGAACCATATGGAGGGAGAACGAGATCCTCAGGCAATTAAGGAACAAGGATCTCCTGAAGCCGGGCTGCGGAGCGTGTGTGTACAGGCATGTATGTGGTGGATGCAGAGCCCGCTCACTCGTCTACTTGGAAGACCATCTGGCGCCTGATGTTGGGTGCATCAGGAATCTTTCCGAGTGGGAGAGACTCAAGACTGTGCTCGCCCACGCGGCCTAGAGGAGAACGCGCCCGCAGGTCTTACGCCCTCTCGTAGTAGATTAGCTCCATCTCCTCAAGTGTCTTCTGCAGCTTAGCCACGGCTTCGTGAACCTCATTCTCCTTCTTTGCGCCTGTGCAGACGAGCTTTCCGCTGGCGAAGAGGAGAATGACGACTTTAGGCTCATCCATCCTGTAGATTAGGCCGGGGAACTGCTCAGGCTCATACATCGTCCTCTTGAGGGAGTAAGTCGATTTCTCCAGGTCAATATATCCGCCGAGACCTGCCGAGGCGACTATGTTCTGTATCTGGATCTCAGGCTTACCGACTATCACTATGCCGTTGCGCTTAAGCTCCTCTATCACCTTCATAACGGCCTTCTTGGCTTGATGCTCAGACTTGGCCCCAGTGCAGACCATCTTCCCAGAACTGAAGACTAAGGTGGCTGTCTTAGGCTTCTTGAGACGGTAGACGAGGCCTGGAAACTGTTCAGGCCTGTACTCGACTCCGGGGAAGATACGTGCTATCGCATTCAGGTCAATATTCTGTTTGAGGGTGGCTGAGGCGACGACGTTCTCTATATTTATGAAAGTCCGCTTTTCAGCCAAGAGAATGCAGCCTCTTGAGGCACGTGTAGATTCTGCCCTCAGTATTTAAATCCACTTGAAGCATGTTCAGGAGGCCTTAGCGCAGACTTGAACGTCACTCGGAGGCTCTTCTTTTCCTATGAATTGTTCTGAGGTCTGCGGCTGCTCTCTTCCTCTTCGATCTTTCACCATGGATCTCGTGAGAGATCAACAGGACTATCAGGATGATGATGAGTACTGTTCCCGCAGGCTCACGCAGCCTCATCACCACGATGCCGAGGTAAGGGATCCTCGCGGCGTATATGCCTACGATATGGTCTTCCGGAACCGTCCAGTCGTCCTGGTACCTGTTAAAGTCGCCCTTAGTCTTGAAGTAGACTGCTCCACCACTGTCGATCTTCTGGACGACCCTATGCACTACGAGTGTGTCATACTCCCTTGGGCTGTGGAAGACTACTATCGTCCCTAAATCGATGTTCTCAGCTGGAGAACCTTTGATGAATATTATGTCGCCGACGTTAAGTGTCGGAACCATGCTGCCGGAGACAACCACCAGTACAGGATGTTCCGTTGCCATCATGAGGCGGAGCGCAGCCCATCCTCCATATGAGAGCGAGACCACTATGACAGCTAGCAGAACTAGTTTCGCGGCTTCATTATGCTTAATGGATCCTAGACGCCCCGCAAACCCATCAGGCCTGTCCAAATCGTACATCTCCCAGACTCGGTCCTAGTTCGATTCAGCTCCCGCTGCCAGGGTCGCTCCCCAGCCTCCTCAGGAACTCCTGCGATATCCTCTCACCAGCAGCCAGGAACGATCTCCCCTCCTCGGTTATCCTGTATATGCGTCGGCCTCTTCCTTTCTCTGATTCCCATACCCCCTCCAGGAACCTCCTACCCTCAAGACTGTGGAGAAGAGGGTAGAGCGTCCCGGCGCTGAGGTACACCCTGAATCTCTCCCTTATCTCAATGTTGATCTCGTACCCCCACCTCGGCTTGGCCTTGAGGAGCCAAAGTACTATCCAGTCTAGGTGACTCTTGACCAAACGCTCTCTCAGAGACCTCTCCAGATCATCGCTCAAACCGCAGTTACCTCATGCGTATTCCACAACCGGTCATCTTTACCTGAATTGGAAAGCCGCAGGTTGTCTTGTGGGATCCTAGACGAGCAGTTCAGGCGAGTCGCTCCCTCGCCATCTCATTCTCTAGCCTTGAGACCTTAAGGTCTCAATATGACTTTTGATGCATCTCCTCTGAGCAAGAGTTGAAAGCCTTCTTCAGCCTTCTCTAATGGGAATGTATGCGTCACAACCGATTTGAGGTCTATCAAGCCTCTGGTGACGAGTCTCTGGACCCTGTCCCAGGTACTGTACATATATCTGCCGGTTAGCCCCAAGACATCTATCTCTTTGTAGACAATGTAGGTTGTTGTGTCAAGGGTTGGGTTTTCTGGTGAGGCGCCGAAGAGAACAACCTTTCCAGCCTTCGCCACTATGTCAAGAGACTGTATTATGGTGGATCCTGCTCCCGCAGCCTCAAAGACGATGTCCGCTCCACGCTGGCCTGTCGCAGCCTTAATCCTCTCTACTACGTTCCCTTCAGAGGCGTCTATAACCTCCCTTGCTGCCCCGACCCTTCGCGCATGCTCTATCCTGAACTTCTTTATGTCCGTCGCGATAACGTCTGATCCTAGAGCCCTCATTATCTGCTGGACATATATGCCGATCGGGCCGCAACCAAGGACCACTGCGATGTCGCCTGGGTTCGGAGCAGCCCTCTGCACCGCATGCATCGCTACGCCACACGGCTCGTATAGGGCGCCTACATCGTAAGGAGTCCCAGGAGGAAGCTTGTAGGCGATGGTCTCCGGAATCACGGCGAACTCAGCAAAGGATCCTTCTGGAACATGTACCCCGAAGATCTTCATATTCTCGCAGATATGCATTCGACCGGTCCTGCACATGTAGCATCGCTCGCATGGGATATGTGTCTCACCCGCGACCAAGTCTCCGACCTGAACCATTGTAACGTTCTTTCCGACCTCCACAACATCTCCGCTGAATTCATGTCCGAGGATTCTGGGGATAGGTGAGTTCCACTTGACAGCCTGACCGTCCCATTTGTAGAGGTGTAGGTCTGAGCCGCAGTAGGCAGTAGCTTTGACTTGAACTAGAACGTCTCTTGGCCCTAGTCTCGGTCTATCAGTATCCATTACCTTGATGCCGGGGCTTTTATCCACCTTCATAACTGCTCTCAAGCTTCATCTCTCCTAAAGATAAATAACCGATCTGGATTCTTACTCTATGAATGCCTATAAATGTGTGTGGTGCGGATCTGCCAAGACCGTGCCTGCGCTTCCCTGAAGGACAATCGTATACGCCTCACTATTCACAGGTGAGATTCATCTCTTCAATGCTGGGCTTTGCCTGCTTGAACCAGCCATCTGCACTGCAAGTCTGATAGCCTCTTCCAGACTGGTTGGATCGCCTGTCCCAAGCCTGAGTCCAGCCCGTCTATATGCGGTGCCATGGTCGACAGACGTCCGTATTATCGGCAGGCCTATCGTGACGTTGACACCTGACTCGAAACCAAGCATCTTCACCGGTATGTGACCCTGATCGTGATACATCGCAACGACAGCGTCATACTCGCCTCTGTTTGCGCGCAGAAAGACTGTGTCTGGAGGCATCGGACCGACGACGTCGATTCCTGAGTTTCTGGAGGCCTCAATAGCAGGGGCGATCTCTCTGATCTCCTCGTCGCCGAACATTCCACCCTCGCCGGCGTGGGGGTTAAGGCCTGCGACTGCTATTCTTGGCTTCTCTATTCCGAGCTTCTGTAGAACCTCATTGGTAAGCCGGATGACTGTCGATACGCGCTCTCTCTTGATGAGGGAGCAAGCCTCTCTAATCGATACATGTGTCGTCACATGAACGACCCTAAGCCTACCTGCTACAAGCATCATGGCGTAGTCCTTTGTCTTCGTCAGGTCTGCAAGGATCTCGGTGTGGCCTGCATAGTCATACCCACCCATGTTCATAGCCTCCTTGTTCAGCGGGGCGGTCACGATTGCGTCTATCTCTCCTTTGAGCGCTAGTTCTACCGCCTTCTTCACGTACTCGACTGAGGCCTTGCCAGCCATGGCTTGGACCTGACCCATCCTCAGCTCGGAGAGGCGTATGTTCTTTAGGTCTATGACGTCTACAGTCCCGAACTCAAACTTTGCAGATGATGGAGTTGTTATGGATTCGAACTTGAGGTTTACCTTAGCGACCTTCAATGCGTCGACGAGGACAGAAAGGTCGCCTATAACTATCGGCCGCGAGATCTGGTATATCTCCTGTTTTGAGAGGGCCTTGTCTACTATCTCTGGGCCTATCCCTGCTGCGTCACCCATAGTGATCCCGATTATCGGCCTATGGTCTGCGTTGAGCATGACCTCACTTACCACCCCTCATCTTCAAGTATCTAATCGATTTCATTATGGCGTCATCCTCTCCGAATCCCCCTGCCTTGGTGACTATTCTCAGGCCTGCATTTCTCCCTCCAATGATGACTGCGGAAGGGATCCCTGGGCAGACCTCGTCATCGACCTCAGTACCGAGCATCCCCATTGACTGTAATGCTTGGATGGCTGTGGTTCCTCCTGTCAGGATGAGCCCAGCTATCTTCTGAGACTCAGCCAATTCACATGCGATCTCGCCTAGAACGGAGCCTATGACCTCGCTGACCTGGATGCTTGACATCCCTCGGCTCTCACCCCTCTTGAGATCCTCTGAGACGGCCTCCTTCGACCTTGCCGATGACACTATCACATCACAACCTTCTGAGATATGCCGCTTCGCCACTTCTACGATTCTCCTTACCTCGCCGACTCGGTCGCCGTCTAAGATCTTGGAAGCATCCAGAGTAACGACTATTGATCCAGAGCTCTCAGCAGCAGCTATCTGCCTCATCGTAACCTCGCTGACGCTTCCAGACACCACTACTACAGGTCTGCCTAGAATCAGTCCGAAAGCTTCTGGGAGCTCCTCTGCGAGACCTGCTGGACCGCAGGTCAGGACATGGATGCCGAGGCTTGACGCAGCATGAGCGACTCTCCTCAGATCATTCTGCGTCACCGAGTCGACTACGATGACCCCCCCACCCTTCCGGATGTATTCTCTCATCTCATTCTTCAGGGTTGAGAGATCCATCACGGCAGCGAGGCCGATATGCTCGATCCTTCTCTTCGATTGTGATGCGATAAGTGTTGGGACATGCGATTCCCTCACCGGTGTCACCGGATCTCGTGCAGCCTCTGTTCTCCCCAGCGGGATCATGTTCACCAGCTGGTAGCCTCCCACAGTCACCCTCTTGTTGGCGGGGAAGGCTGGAGCAACTATGGCTGTCTCGTATCCGGCACCATCCATTACACCATCCAGTTCCGCGCCGATGTTGCCCTTGAGAGTTGAATCTATCTTCTTGTATACTATCGGTATCTTTGCTTCTACAAGTCTGGAGGCCGCCTCCCTAGCCCTTTCGTAAGCAGCAGCCGCGGGGAGAGATCTGCTCTCGGTGTCGATAACGAGTACATCGACCTGATCTGACACATCCTCAAGATCGCGCCCACGTGTCAGGACTATCGTCCTTAACCCCTGTTTCGAGAACTGGACGCCTGTATCGTTAGCGCCTGTCAGGTCGTCTGCGATAACGCCTATCTTAGCCAAGGGATGGCCCTCTTCGGCATCTCGAGCGTGAAGATAAAGTGAGTAATGGGGGTTGGAGTGATAAGGTTATGGGGAGATGGTCTCCTCTTACACCTCGAGCTGCTCCCCGAACTCCATCACTTCAACTTTGAAGCCTTCCTTCTCCGCCTTGGTCTTGAAATCCTCCGGGTCTGCTTCGATCTCTGGGAATGTGTTGTAGTGCATCGGTATTGCAAGGCTGGGTCTCACGATCTTGAGGGCTTCGACCGCCTCGTCCACGTTCATCGTGTAGTTGCCGCCTATCGGCACAAACATGATGTCTATGTTCTCATACCTCTTTATCCCATCCAGATAGGTGTCTCCAGGATGATAGATCCTTTTTCCCTCGAAGGTGATTATGTAGCCTGCCGCATACTTGCTCTGGTGGTGGCTCGCCTTCACCATGACAACGTTGACACCCCCCAAGTCCATCGTGTCACCGACTCCCATAGAGATCATCCTATTGAACTTGCATGTGGATGGAGCGATGACTGTGCAGTCGAACTTTGAAGCGTCTGCATGGTCGTAGTGTTCATGGGTAACCAGAACGATGTCGGGTTTACCCTCGTACTTTGGGGCCACCGTATTTCCTGAGAAGAACGGGTCTATCAAAACGGTCTTCCCGTTCCTGAGTTCGAAGGATGCGTGGCTGAGATAGGTCACTTTCAAAGTTCGGCTACCTCCTTTTTGGAAGTAGGTAACTATACAGGTAAAAAATAAGGTCTACTCCTGAAGGCACTACGTATATACTTGGCGTATCCCAAGTATTATGGGCGATGAAGAGAGCTGGTATTGGTGATCGATGATCGGTGAAACCAGAACAGAGCCCAAAGAAGAATGTTGGAGAGGCTGAGTAACATATGGGGATTC
>JAGTQV010000079.1:0-2319 GCA_018397035.1 Candidatus Bathyarchaeota archaeon
TCAAAGAGGATAAGCAAGACAAGTGCGGTCCAAGCCATGATCCCCTATGAAGTCCCTCTTCGCATAGGCCCAAGTGACTTCGTGGACTTCCTAGACAACAGGAAGATCTGCTACATCCGCCTCAAAGGCAGATATTTCGGCGACACCCCTGCAAGCATCGATGTGAAACTCAACATTTGGGATGCTCCCAACAGTGGTGGAGTCGTGATAGACGCTATCAGGGCTGTCAAGCTGGCGTTGGACAGAGGGATAAGCGGGCCTTTGATCAGCATATCATCGTATGCGTTCAAGCACCCGCCGGTGCATGCGCCAGCTAGTCTTGCAAGAGAATGGGTGGACGAGTTCATCAATGGTTCACGGGAACGGTAACTCGTCCAGATCCGACTCCCCGGACCTGAACCTCACACAATCTACTCAATCATCCTTAGCCTAACTGAGCTGCAGCTGCACTCAATGTTGAGGGCTAGCTGCTGAGTTTATGAGTGGACTGCTATGCTGAATTGCGATCTCCCTCACAAAAGGCTTTTATCGAAGTAGACTCGGTTTCACCTCGGTGACGAGGTTGGGAGGGGCGAAGAAGAAGAGCATCTCCAAGATTGAGGATGCCCAGCTAGCTCAGGAAAAGAAGCAGCAACAGAGAAAGACAAAGGGAAAGGTCGTGCTTGAGAAGAGGGAGAGAGGCGTCAGGATGCCTGATGTTGGTGACGCGAAGTTCCTCTCAGACATTTCAAAGATCAGTGCCCTGACACCGTACTCGCTAGCCTCGCAATACAACCTCAAGATGAGTGTGGCCAAGGATCTGCTTGAGGAGCTCGCTCGAAAGAGCCTCGTGAAGCAAGTCGGCGGAAACGCAAGGATAAGAATATACCAGCCAGCTGCCGCAGCATAAACTCCATGTCGGCGGTCCCCACCTCCTGCTCAACAGAAGCTTCAAGCTAAGCCTTCTCCACCATCACCCTCTTACCAGCGCCCACCCGATTGAATAGGTCCAGATTCTCTGTGATTCTGCCTGTCAGGTTGACGGGGCTGTACGGGCTGGTCCTTTCAAGAACGATGCATACAGCAGAGCCTATCGGCCAGTAAGCTATATCCCCCTCATCCACCTGGGTCCGAGGCTTCTCAAATCCAAGCCTGACAGGTACACTGAAGTACAACATACCCTTCGCGGTCGCTGTGATCCCGTGTAGCGGCATCGCCCTCAAGAGGGCTTCCACGGTTCTGGGAGCAAGGAATCTTATAAGACTCCCCTCAGCCTCCCCAAGACCCTCTACGCGAAACCTAACTGGTATCCTTGAGATACTCCCGCTCAAGCATCACGCCTCCAGGCTCCTCTTGACGAGTTCATGGCGCTATTGAGCTCGAACTGGGTGTAGACATCTGGAATCCTAGTGTGACCAGTATCGACGTCATTACTTGGCCAGTATCTTCTCGAGGGTCACAGCAACCTCGTCTAGGTCATCCTCAGTAACCGAGGGATGGACTGGAAGGGAGAAGACCTGTCTTGCGGCTCGCTCTGTCTCCAACAAGTCTCTCCTGTAGGGGATGCCTAGCCGCCGGTAGAACGGTTGAAGATGTACTGGTGTCTCATAGTAGACTGAAGCCTCGATATTCTTGGCGCGCAGTCTCTTCACGACGCTGTTCCTCTTACCTGCATTGGCTCCTCTGAGCCTCACGGTGTAGAGGTGCCAGGCATGCTTTCTATCTTTGGGTTCAACCGGGGTTTCAAGTTTCCTGAGGCCGCTCAATCTCCCTGATATGTAGCGGGCGTTCCTCCTCCGTCTCTCAAGAAAGCCTGGAAGTTTCCTTAGCTGGGCTATCCCGATCGCGGCTGATATCTCCGTCATGCGGTAGTTGTGACCGAGCCTAGTGGCCCAGTACGGCCTCTCTTCACCGTGGACCCTTACTGATCTTAGCCTCTCAGCAAGTTCACCGTCGTTTGTTGTGATCATGCCGCCCTCTCCAGTTGTGATGTTCTTGACTCCGTAGAAGCTGAAGCATGTAGCTTCACTCAGTGAACCAATCCGCTTACCGAGGTATTCAGCCCCAAGCGCCTGAGCTGCATCCTCGATGACATTCAGGCCGTGCTCTCGAGCAAGCCTGGATATCGAGCTCATTTCCGCAGGAAGTCCATAGAGGTGTACTGGGACTATCGCGGTTGACCGGCTTGTTATCTTCCTCTCCAAACTCTCTATATTGATACAGTATGTTCGAGGGTCAATATCGACGAAAACCGGCTTCGCTCCTGCAAGGACGATCGCCTCAACCGTCGCGGCGAAGGTGAAAGAGGGAACGAGGACCTCATCCTTTTACCCTACTTCC
>JAGTQV010000079.1:2341-7467 GCA_018397035.1 Candidatus Bathyarchaeota archaeon
GAGCAGCTGTGCCACTGCTGACCGCGATAGCATGCTTGCAACCGACATATGATGCAAACTCCTTCTCAAACTGAATGACCTTCGGGCCTGAGCCGCTCTTGTGGGTTAGAACACCATCCCTCAAGACCTCGGCGACCGCCGCCATTTCCTCTCTTCCTACCAAGGGCTGATTTATCTTCAGAGTCTTCCGCATCTACTACCACGTGGTAACCTACATAGTACAGCAGACAGAGCATAGTCAGATCAGTCATTGTTGTCTTAAGCCTTCCTGCGGTTCCGGGCTGACCGATCGACTCTACCGCAATCCAACATGACACACGGATGGCCTTTCGGAAGAGTTAGGCTGCAACGTAGCCTCAGCCTCCCTGGAGCTGATGAATGGGCCAGAGCAGACCGATCGTGGCCAGGTGGCTCAGCGAATAGGTGGATGTAACTTGACGCTCCCAACTACGTAATACTTATTATGATCTGCCATAGCTGATGTTTAGCCGCCTCACGTGAGAGAATGACTATGGCTTTTCCTCAACTTTCAGGCCAACCCATCATCATTCTGAAAGAAGACTCGAAGAGAAGTGCGGGGCGGGAGGCGCAGAGGGCCAACATTATGGCCGCCCGAGCAATAGTTGAGGCCGTTAGGAGTTCACTCGGACCCAGAGGCATGGACAAGATGCTGGTAGACTCCTTCGGCGACGTTACTGTCACGAATGATGGGGCGACGATCCTGAAGGAGATGGATGTAGATCATCCCGCGGCAAAGATGATGGTCGAAGTAGCCAAGACCCAGGACGAGGAGGTTGGGGATGGAACAACAACCGCTGTTGTCCTAGCAGGGGAGCTGCTTATCAAGGCTCAATCCCTCATTGAGAAGGGCATCCACCCGAGCATCATAGTGGAGGGCATCTCCTCTGCAAACGAGAAGGTGAAGCAATACCTCGACGAGATAGCCATCGAGGTCAACCCCCTGGAGAGGAGAATCCTCCACAAGATCGCCGACATCGCCTTGGCCACGAAGTTTCTGGCTGAGGACAAGGCAAAGCTGGCAGGCTTGGTCGTCGATGCGATCCTAAATGTTGCTCACCAGATCAATGGCAAGTATGCTGTGGATATAGAGGATGTCAAGCTGGAGAAGAAGGCTGGAGGAAACGTCTCAGATACCAGGCTGATAAGAGGCCTCGTCATTGACAAGGAGGTTGTTCACTCACGGATGCCCAAGAGAGTCGACGAAGCGAGGATCGCCTTGATAGTGAAGCCCTTCGAGATAGAGAAGCCGGAGTTCGACTCTAAACTTACAGTAGAGAAACCGGAGCAGCTCGACGCCTTCATCAGGAAGGAAGAGCAACTCCTCGAGGAGATGGTAGAGAGGCTCAGCAGCGCCGGCGCAAATGTTCTCCTCTGCCAGAGAGGTATCGATGATTCAGCACAGCACCATATGGCTAAGAGGGGGATACTCGCCGTCAGGAGGGTGAAGGTCTCGGACATGGAGCGTCTAGCCAAGGCGACTGGAGGCAGGATCGTCACGGACGTAGCTGGCCTGGAGCCGTCGGATCTCGGCTACGCAGAGACCGTCGAGGAGAGGAAGATAGGAGACGACAAGATGCTCTTCATCGAAGGGTGTAAGAGTCCTAGGGCCGTCACGATCTTTATTCGCGGTGGCGCCGAGAGGATAGTCAACGAGGCTGAGAGGGCCCTCCACGACGCATTATGTGCAGTAAGGGATGTTGTCAGGGATCCTAGGATCGTTGCTGGTGGAGGGGCCCCGGAAGTTGAGGTTTCGAGGCGGCTGAGGGAGTATTCGAGAAGTGTCCGTGGACGGGAGCAGCTCGCGGTTATGGCTTTCGCGGATGCTCTTGAGGGTATTCCCCTGGCGCTGGCTGAGAATGCTGGACTCGACCCAGTTGACATCTTAGTTGAGCTGAGAGCAAGGCATGACAGGGGCCAGGTCTGGGCAGGCATAGACCCATTCGGAGGGACTGTAAGAGATATGCGTAAGGCAGGTGTTCTCGAACCCCTCTCGGTCAAAGCCCAGGCCGTAGCCTCAGCAATTGAGGCTGCATGCATGATTCTCAGGATCGACGATGTAGTAGCCGCAGGCAGATCTGGGGGTGGGCCGTCCCCTCCGAAGACACCAGAGGAGGGTCCTGGTGAAGCAGAAGAGTCCTAAGACTGACTCCCAAGTCATGATAGGGCCTCCGAAGCTCACGAGGTTCGAGAAGGCCAGGATAGTTGGAGCGAGGGCGTTACAGATCTCCATGGGTGCGCCGGTGCTGCTTGACCTAGACAAGGCTGTCAGGTCACCGATAGCTATCGCTCTCTCGGAGCTTGAGGCAGGCGTCCTACCCATCAGCATCAGAAGGAGTCTGCCTGATGGAACGAGTCAGAACATTCCGCTGAAGCTGTTGATGAAAGGGGAGGAGTGGGAGTCCGACTAGAACCTGGGGGTAGGCTCATGTGGAACTGAGCTTCTGCCTCAAGCCTGTACCGTCTTATCGCCACTTTGGGGGCGGTAACCTTAATCACCTTTACCGGGCATTCTATCTTGCATTCCATGAATAGCATGCATGCAGAGTCGTTGATTGAATCAGCCTTTTCTTCCTGTGAACGGATGGCCCAGCACCTCTTCTTACTCTTCGTAGATCGTGACAAAACGGGTGTAGATGCTTGTCCCGCCAGCGTCGCACGGGCCGAAGTCAAAGACTACACTGCTGCTCTGTATCCCAAACCTTGATGGTTGTTCAGCTTCGCCCCATACTCTGTGGCTAGCGACTTGATCTGCCCTACTTCTTCTGGGGGTCTTCATCTATGGGCAGGGCCATTCTCCTCTAAGGGCTGACCAGTCCTGGTGCGCGGCTCATCACCCTTACTTCGAATAGGCTTCCACGAGATCCCTTGCTGTGACTATTCCTACTATCTCCTCGCCTTCAATCACAGGGAGTCTTCTGATATGCTTGGAGGCCATGGTTAGTGCAGTCTTGTGTATGCTGCTTCCAGAGGCTATCGTTATCAGCGGCGTCGATGCAACCCCGCCAACCGCTGTCTCCATCGAAAGCCCACGAGCGAGGACCTTCGTTAGCAGGTCGCGCTCTGTGAAGATGCCTGTGGGTTTTCCTGAGTCCTTGACCAGAACGCTGCCGATCCTCATGTCCCCCATAGTCTTGGCGACTCTCCTAACGGGTGTATCCCGGTCAGCCGACACAACCTTCCTAGTCATCACATCTTCAACCTTGAGCTTCGTCTCAGGGATACTTGGCAGGGCACGGATGAGATCTGAGGCGGTGACTATCCCCTCAACCATTCCCTCCTTGAGCACGACGAGTCTTCCTTTCTGCTTTATCATGGTCCGCGCGGCATCCTTTATAGTGTCAGTTGGATGCACAGTCACCAGTCGAGTTGACATCACGTTCCTAACAGTCACTTCAGCAGGCTCCCTGTCTTGTGCTATCACCTTGCCCAGAAGGTCTCTCTCCGTCACTATGCCTACAGGAGTCTCCCTCTCTGTGACGACCAAGCTTCCTACATGCCTCTCCCCCATTATCTCTGCTACGTCCTTCATCGTCATGTCTGGGCCTATGCTCAAGACAGGCGTCGTCATAACGTCGGCTACGTGTAAGTGTCGCCGGTACTCTTGGTATGCGAGGTCAGAGATTGTAGGGAACTCCTCCCTGAGAGAGAGTGGCATACCCACGTTC
Organism: Candidatus Bathyarchaeota archaeon; assembly: GCA_018397035.1. Lineage (GTDB taxonomy): Archaea > Thermoproteota > Bathyarchaeia > 40CM-2-53-6 > RBG-13-38-9 > JAGTQV01. The sequence goes on from JAGTQV010000079.1 coordinate 6,028, forward strand.
AGGATGTCTTAATCATTCTTCCTTAAACTTAAGGATTTGCCGATGTCTAGTCTGCACTGCGAGATACAGAATTCGCGATTCGCCGAGGGTCTTCTGATGAGGGGGCCGCAAATGACTAGGGAACTTCTGGAGCAGCGAACTCAGGATTTGGTCCAAAACTGGCTGCCTATCTGGAAGGACATGACGTAGGCATCTTCACCGTCGTAGTAGTATCGTGGGATCCTCCTCACCACCTCGAAGCCGACCTTCCTATAGAGCTGGATCGCCGGCTCGTTTGTGACCCGAACCTCGACGAAGGCTTCGGAGCAGCCATACGTTGAGAGCGCCGCTATGGCTGAGGACATGAGCGACCTAGCGATTCCAAGCCTCCTATACTCAGGCATGACTGCCACAGAGACGATATGGCCTTTCCTGACAGGCCTCATACGGACGAAGTCTGAGAATCCGCTCTCCGTCCTGCACATAACATAGCCGACAAGTCTGCCTTGCGCCTCTGCAACAACAAACGCATCTGGGCAGTTCCTGTATATGTCAAGATAGAAGTTAGCGCTATAGTTCTCAGGCAGACAGCATCTATTGATGTTCATAACCTCCTCCAGATCTGCATTCGTAAACCTTCTAAGCGTCACTTCGGAGGTCAAGTTCATCTCATTATCGCCCCGTGAATTAGACATCGCTGATATAAGAGTTTACAGAAGATTCACGCCTATCACTACCAACGGAATCGCGCCAGATTTAAATCGTGAAGGCTGAACTCTTAGCGCTATACATTGATGGAAGATGATCGCTTGAGTGAGGTGACTCCTCCGAGACTGGCCTACCACGGGCCTTACTCCCTATCCGAACTGAAGATGCTGGTGGACGAGCAGTTCGACGTACAGGACGCATTTCTAGATGCTGTAGGGATCCCCACCTTCATAGTTAGAGCCACCGCGATCAGGAATCGTTTCAAGACCCTTACCATAAGGCTTGGATCACTCCGACTACTACCGGTACTCAGACGTGGCGGGACAGGTCTCATTCTGAAAATCTTCAGCAAACCATCCATCAAGGCTGACAGGAGAGGCGTCAGCATAGCCCTGTTCTTGGTTACCCTGTTCACAATATACATCGCCGGCTACATCTTGTGGACTGAGAATGAGCTGTGGAGCACAATGCTGATGCCTGAAGCAAGCCCTTACCTCCAAGCGGCGCTCTACACCAGCTGTTTGGCAGGGATAATCGGTTCGCATGAGTTAGGTCACAAGATAGCATGCAACAAGCATGGACTCACAGCATCGACACCTTACTTCATCCCAGGCTTCCCACCATTTGGAACTTTTGGAGCACTGATATCGCTGAAGGACCCGCCAACAAACAGGGACGAACTCTTCGATATTGGAATTGCAGGTGCCCTCGCAGGTTTTCTCACACTAATGCTCGTTACCGTCATGAGCATGG
>JAGTQV010000080.1 GCA_018397035.1 Candidatus Bathyarchaeota archaeon
ATGAAGGAGCTTTCATGTCGTAGGCTATGATCTCGTACATGCCCCAGCGCCAGTCAGGCTTCTGGAATGGCTGCCTATCCTTGAACGGATCCTGACCAGCTGGATACAGGTAGTTCGAGGACTTGCCTGTGGCCGGGTCGGTCACGTTCGGCGCTGAGATCTGTATGTACCACCAGTTAGGTGCAATAGGATGATCTTTGCTGAACTGCCCCGTCCTTATGAAATGGTAATCATTTGTGATGCTAGTTACAACACGCCATTTCGAAGGAGTATCGGCCACTGGCATGAACTCTGGAGGTATCGCTATGTAGAGCCATCTTGCCCTACCGTCATGTTTCTCCCAGCTTATGTCAAGTCCTGGCTGAGCAGGGTTACTCAGGTTTGCAGGATTGGAGATGTTCAGGTAGAAGTGCAGGTTGCCGGTCGTGTCTACGATGACTGCGCCGTCTGGTGAGTAGTAGTTCTGCTGAATATCAAGAGGCCGATAGAAGAGGCCTGGACTCACATACGCGACGTGGAAGTTTTTGTAGCCGTTAGCCTGAGCATATGCCTGAGTAACATGACCATCAATCCAGATGTTGTCTGGATTTCCCCTCGGCGCCTCAGAGCCATCAACTCCCTGGTGACCAAGAGTATAGTGGGCCGAGACCTGCTGAAACCCAGCAAAGGCTAAGAACAGTAGCGTTACGAAGACTACCGCCGCCATCATTTGACCATTCATCCAAATCCCCTGCCATCTGTTCTCTCCAACCATCAATGACGATCTAGATAACGATTTGTCACATAGATCACATAGATCGTTTTACTTTAGAAAGCAACCTATGTTGGACTGATCATCCGGTGATCAAGAGTGTAGTGGGCAACGCCTGCTGGTCTCTTCTAGGTGGATGTAGAATCGGGACTGGTTTAGTCATCCTTATATAGAAAGGGGGAAACTTCTCAGCAAATCCGCGACTTAAAGCAAGGGAAGGATCTGTTGATTGAGTGAGACGAGGACTGTGAAGATGCCTCAGTGTAGCTGGTGCAGCAGAATGATCGTGCCAGGTGAGGCCGCTGTCAAATTCTCATGCCCGAACTGCGGCGACGTCCTGATCTGGCGCTGTGAGAAATGCAGACTTTTCGGCAGAGACTATAAATGTCCGAAGTGTGGAAACACCGGGCCTTGAGAGAGGACTGCTCTTGGCAAGGGTCTTAGCATCGATCAAGGTCTTCCCCTCAGATCCTTCAGCGGACCTCACGCGATTGAAAGCTCAGATACAGAAGAGACTTCCTGGGGATGTCTCAGTGATGTTCCAGGAGGAGCCTGTTGCCTTCGGTCTCGTAGCGCTTATCGCAGACCTCCTAATGCCTGAAGACGCCGATGGCAAGATGGATGAGGTTGAGAATACCTTGAGATCGACTGAAGGGGTCAGTGAGATACAGGTCGTCTCGGTGAGGAGAGCCTGAGTTTCCCCTGAACGTGGAAAGTATGTTACTTAAAGTAACATTTATAAGAGAAAAAACAGCCATTGAAAGCAATAAGGAAAACGTAAATGTACATGGAGCTTGAATCAAAGGTCAGGAAAGCTGAGCCAGAGCACGTAAGCAGCTACCAAGACTTCAAGGAATGGCTCACAGGCTCAGTCCATGAGTCAGAGCTGCGTCTACTGCAACAGTACCATGCCGCCACAAGACTGTTGAAGCTAGGCATGCGGGAAGTGTACGTCAATACGCCGGTAAGATTCCTCCCAGACGGCCTGAAGAGATTCGTAGACGCTTGCGGGCTGGGTGATGACAAGTTCACAACAATCCTCTGCGAGGCTGGAGTGGCTGACGATTCCCTTGAGCTGCTGGAATTGCTGGGGCGATCCTCAAACGTTGAGGAGATATGGGTGTATCCGCTCTTCGACCGTGGACTGGAGATCCTCAAGCGGGCTGCTGAGCCTCAGTCCAGGAGGAAGATAAGGTTCGAGAAAGGCACCCTCGAGCATCTGGAGGACTTCTTCGAGGGGGCACTTGAGGCCTTGGACCTGTTCGAGAGTGAAGCACGAATGAGGATGCTCTTCGCGATGCTCGAGAGCCCGAGGGACAAGAGGTTCCTCAGAGAGATTGTCAACCCAAAGCTTCTTTACGAGAATCTCGCCACTCTACAGAGGATGCACCTGGTAGAGGAGGTTTCACGCGGAACCTTTGCTTTAAGCACACATGGCGAGAGACTCATGCGGGAGTACCTCCTCTTCCTTGACCGAGTAAGAAGATCTATTCGAGATCTGAAACTGCGGGAATCTGAAAGATGAAAAGCCTGACTGAAAGCAGAATCAGAAGTGAAGACGACTCAGGAGTCGTGCCGGCCCAGCCGGGGCCGGCAGGATGCTGCTGGCGGTCTCCACCCAGCATACTCTGAGAGGAGGATCTGCCGCGTTTGGTTAGAGAAGAGGTCCAGCTGAGGGTCGCCGACGCAAAACAAAGGGATGTCGGTCACGGAAAGGTGAGAATAGACAACGAGACGATGCGCAGGTTGTCAGTCACTGCGGGAGACTTCGTGGAGATACGTGGGAAGAAGGTGACGGCGGCTGTAGTCTGGCCCGCCTATACAGAAGACCAAGGCCAAGACATAGTTCGGATGGATGGGTTGCTTAGAAGAAATGCTGGGGTCGCCCTGAACGAATACGTTAACGTCCGGAAAGGGGAGGTGAGGGAGGCCCAGAGCATAGTATTCTCACCTACAGATGTCCGGCTCAACATCGACGAGGAGTTCGTGGGCTTCGTCAAGAGAAGATTCATGGATATGCCGTTTGTCGAAGGGGACACGGCTATGCTCTCAATCTTTGGGAGCGCAGTCCCCCTCGTCGCGACTAAGACAAAGCCGAAGGGGCCAGTCCGAATCACTGAGAACACCCTCGTCCAGGTTCTCAGTGAACCTGCCCCTGAAAGGAAAGGCATCCCGATGGTGACATACGAGGATATCGGCGGCCTCCACGGACAGATACAGAGGATACGGGAGATGGTCGAGCTGCCGCTACGGCATCCGGAGCTCTTCCAGAGGCTCGGCATCGACCCGCCCAGAGGGATCTTTCTCTACGGGCCGCCAGGCTGTGGGAAGACACTTCTGGCCAAGGCTGTTGCGAACGAGTCAGACGCGAACTTCTACGTGATCTCAGGGCCTGAGATAATGTCGAAGTTCTACGGTGAGTCTGAGGCGAGGCTGAGGGAGATCTTCCAGAAAGCCCAGGAGACAGCGCCGAGCATAATCTTCATCGATGAGATGGATGCGATAGCACCTAAGAGGGAAGAGGTCACAGGCGAGGTTGAACGTCGGGTAGTCGCACAGCTGCTTTCCTTAATGGATGGAATGGGATCCAGAGAGAACATAATAGTCATAGGCGCGACGAACAGGCCGAATGCGATCGACCCAGCACTACGCAGACCAGGAAGATTCGACAGGGAGATAGAGAACGGAGTCCCTGATAAGCAGGGGAGGCTCGAGACACTGCAGATCCACACCAGAAACATGCCTATAGCATCTGACGTGGACTTCAAGAAGATAGCTGAGATAACCCACGGCTACACAGGAGCTGATGTGGCTGCACTCTGCAGAGAGGCTGCGATGAAATGCTTGCGCAGACATCTCCCAGAGATAAACCTCGAAGAAGAAAGGATACCTCCAAGCATACTGGACAAGATGGAGGTCAAGATGGAGGATTTCATGCAGGCCTACAGGGAGGTAACGCCTACGGCTATGCGTGAAGTCTACATCGAGGTCCCGACTGTCCGCTGGAAGGAGGTTGGCGGCTTGGAGCAGGTGAAGTCGGAACTCATGGAGGCTGTGGAGTGGCCGATCAAGAACCCTGGCATGTACCAGAGGATGGGGATCAAACCACCTAAAGGGATCCTCCTATACGGTCCGCCCGGCTGCGGAAAGACGATGCTCGCCAGAGCCATCGCGACTGAGAGTGAAGCAAACTTCATATCGATAAAAGGGCCGGAGGTCTTCTCTAAATGGGTCGGCGAGAGCGAGAAGGCGATACGTGAGGTCTTCAGGAAAGGCCGATCAGCCGCACCCTCGATAATCTTCTTCGACGAGATAGATGCGATAGCGCCGAGGAGGGGGATGGGCTACGCGGACTCCGGAGCGACGGAACGGGTGATAAGCCAGCTGCTCACCGAGCTCGACGGGATAGAGTCGCTTGAGAACGTCGTCGTCATAGGGGCGACCAACAGGCCTGACATCGTAGACCCGGCAATCCTCAGGCCTGGGAGATTCGACAGACTGATATTCGTCCCGGCACCGGATCCAAAGACGATAAAACAGATCTTCAAGATACACACCTCCAAGATGCCACTATCACCGGATGTCGACCTGGACATGCTTGCAAAGTCAGCTGCCGGCTACTCTGGAGCAGACATCGAGAGCATCTGCCGTGAAGCCGCGATGAACGCTCTCAGACGGGACCCTGACTCAAGGGAGGTGACGCTGACAGACTTCAGGAACGCGATGGCGAAGATAAGGCCGAGCATAACCCCAGACGTGAATACATGGTACCAAGGCTTTACGAAGAGGGTTTCAGGTGAGAGGGCGGCCATACCTGTGACCTAGGAGTGCTCATAGATTGGAGAGAGTCTGGGGGCCGCGCCCGATGCTGAACGCGATCGTTGAGATCCTTCAGAAGAAAGGAGCTATGACAGATCAAGACCTGCATGAGGAACTGAAGAATACTTATGGTGATGTGAGCTTCAGGGAGGTCAACGCTACGTTGATGAAGCTGGAGGTCTCAGGAGTCGTCAGAGTCTCCAGGCTACTCAAGAAGAAGAGAAGGGTTGAGCTGGCGGCAGCATCATCTGCAAGTTGACCTACGGTTACCATGCATCTTCTTCCTAAGGACGTCCTTCCCGTACCTCACCAGCGCTGTTTCAAAATCGATGAAGGACTTACCCTCTATCCGGTTTCTGGACCAGAGCACTTGAAGATCCTTGAGGATAGCCAGTCTCTCAGCCTCATCCTTGCCTTTTCTCCTAGTCAATCCAAGACTCTGGGCTGCAGTGATCGCTAGTTCCTGGAGAGGCGGATCAGCATGCCTCCAGATTCCCCTGAGCTCCCTCAGGAAGATGCTCACTGTGACATCACCTATCCCCTTGCCGAGTTGCTTGATCTTCATCTCAAGATCGGTTGGGCTTGAGGCTTCAGCGTGAAGCCTACAGAGGTCGCCCCCAAACCGGTCTTTGAGGTTCTTCATAACCTCAAGCATCTTTGTGGCCGTCTTGAAGTCGTATCGGGCGTATCCTCCTGAGTCTAGGACTTCCACAAGCCTATCCCACCCAGCCTCCACGATTCGATCCGCCGAATCAAAGCCATTCTCCATGAACTTGCGGTAGGTCTTGATCGCAATCTTCTCAGAGATCCTGGCTCCGAAGAGTATCGATGCTACAAACCACCTGAAAACCTCGTCCCTATCTGAGTTGTCAAGCTTGATGTCTAGCTCGGCTGAGAACCTCCTCCCGAATTCATCCACCAGTCTCGCTATCCTTTCTCTAGAAGTCCCGGCTTGAACCTCCGGTAAACCAGTCACCATCTTGTGATCAGACCGTCGGTAATCAACTATTTTAGGGAACCCCATAAGCGTTATATGGATGTGGTATGGGCCCGTGGTCTAGCGGTTAGGACGCCACCCTCACAGATCGTCGCTGGCGAGACTTTTGAGAACGGTGGAAGTCCCCGGTTCAAATCCGGGCGGGCCCACCAAGCAGACCGTCGCCGCCCGAACTTCAACTGCTTTCAGGTTTGCGGTTAGGATTCGCGGTTTGTGGTTTTGTTTGATGGTACAATGTTAGGAATGATGGTTTTACGGTTTCATAGGTTATGAGGTTAGGATGGGAAGGCCTTGAAGAAAAGGATTGACCATCTCCACATGTTGATTGGGGGACTTTGACTACAGGAGGATCAGTAGGTGGATAGTGTCGGGGAGGGTCCGCCCGTCGGAGGAGCTGCTGAGGATAGGCCTCAGACCAGTCCCCTCAGAAGCTAACTTCATGATTGTAGGCCTGCCAGAGGGCGTGGATTCGGACGGGTTTACTGAGGAGTTGGTAAGCAGAGGCGTGATCGTCAGGAGCCTCAAGGGGCTCGCAGGCTTCTCCGTAGAGTTTTTCAGAGTTACGGTTGCACCAGAGAGGAGAATAGAGTATTCATCGAGGCTTGCGAGAGTTCTCCAAGGTCAGCGTTCAGCTGAACGCTGAAGCATCCTCCTAACTTGACCGTGTGACGTACGGTCTGCCCATTCAGCAGCGTTAATAAGCATCTGCAGATCATAGGCTGGTCAGGGTGTAGCGGATGGCATTCATAGGACCTTGGGAGATAGCTCTCATACTTGCCATCGTCTTGATACTGTTCGGACCCAAGAAGCTCCCTGAACTCGCCAGATCACTAGGCGATGCTATAAGGCAGTATAGATTAGCCACGGAGGGCGCTATCCCGCCAGCGGCTTCAGGTACACCTACTCAAGCATGGCCCCAGACCCCTGCATACCCGTCACAGACCAAGCCAGGAGAGATTCTCATAGAGACAGCTAAGAAGCTGGGGATCCAGACTGAAGGAAAGACCCTAGACGAAGTCTCTGAGGAGATAGCAGAGCAGGCGTCTAAGAAGAAAAGTGAATGACGCTCCAGGTATCTGATTGCTCCTGAGGCTGCAACTCATCCAGAGGCGCAGATGGGAGTTATGCAGCCCCCGCAGTACTCTGCCTCGGCACTGACGTAGTCGAGCAGGCGGCCAGTCTCCTTCCCCATCACTGAGCCGATGTATAGTACTTGCTGCAGTCTGCTCCCGTACCGGTAAGCCGTGATCCCTTTACATTTGAGCTTGTACGCCAGCCAGTAAGCCTTCTCAACATCGCTGGGAGTAGCATCATGTGGGAGGTTTATCGTCTTTGAGACTGCATTGTCGACATGCTTCTGGAAGGCTGCCTGCATCTTGACATGCCACTCCGGCTGAATATCAAAGGCAGTCACGAAGAGTCTCTTGATCTCTGCGGGGACTTCGTCTATGCCTTGGACTGAGCCTGTACGCGCGATCTTCATGATCAATTCTTGACTGTAGAACCCTTCCTCCCGGGCTATTCTCTCAAATTCTGGGTTAACCTCAGGGAGTCTCGTCCCCTCCATAACGTTTCTGATGAAGGCGACCGCGAAGATCGGCTCTATCCCGCTGCTGACGCCTGCGATAATCCCTATAGTTCCTGTTGGGGCTATTGTCGTGACTGTTGCGTTCCTCATCGAACCGTATCCCTTCTTCTCCCAGACGCTGCCTTTGAAGTTCAGGAAGGAGCCCCGTGCACCACCGATCTCGATCGAGGCCTTATGCCCCTCATCCTCAATGAACCTCA
>JAGTQV010000081.1 GCA_018397035.1 Candidatus Bathyarchaeota archaeon
TTGAGGTTGCTGGACGTTCTCGTGTATCTCTCGAATGAAGAAGAGAGGATCCTCGACGGCGAAGAGGGAGGGGCGGCTGCAACAGCCATGAAGCTACTCGTCACCATAGGTGACATGTTTGATGCGGAGAGGCTGATACCAATAGGAAGCGCTCAGGTCTCTGGCATATCATACAAGACCATCGGGGACGCTGGCCTAGAGTTCATCGAGGGCTTCGCTGAGGACGGCGCACGGGCTTCAGTCCACACTACGATAAACCCGGCAGGGATGGACTTGGAGAACTGGAGGGAGATGGGCGTCCCAGAAGATTTTGCGAAGAAGCAAATGAGAATCGTCACTGCCCTCGGCAAGATGGGCATCAGCCTGACATGCACCTGCACGCCTTATTTACTCGGCACGCCCCCAAGGCTGAGAGAGCATTTAGCGTGGGCAGAATCATCAGCAGTTATCTTTGCGAATTCTGTCCTGGGGGCCAGAACCAATAGGGAAGGTGGACCAACCTCACTCGCAAGTGCAATAATTGGGAAGACCCCTCTATACGGGCTACATCAAGACGAGAACAGAAGTCCAAAAGTCACTGTCCACGTTAAGGCAAGGCTGCAGAACGAGCTAGACTTCAGTCTACTCGGATTCTTCATTGGGAAGGTCGCTCCTGGGGACATTCCGCTTATAGACCTGTCCGGCCAACCTGCAGATGTAACCTCGCTAAAGTCCATGGGTGCAAGCATGGCGACCTCAGGCGGACAGGCCCTCTATCACGTAAGGGACTTGACGCCTGAGTCACGCATATTCAACGTCAACACCATTCGGGACAAGATAGATGTTGAGAGGTCAGATCTCGAATCCACCAAGGACTCACTATCAAAAGACGACAGCCCAGACTATGTATGTATAGGCTGCCCACACTGCGGCATTGAAGAGATTGAAGCAATATCTAGAGCCTCACACGGAAGGCAATTCAGTAAGAAAGTTATGATTTTCACGTCCAGACATATTTGGAGCCTCGCCAGATCTAAAGGTTTGCTGGAGAGTATAGTCAGGGCGGGCGGTAACGTAATCAGAGACACTTGCATGGTTGTTGCTCCACTGGAGGAGATGGGCATAAGAAATGTTATGACCAATTCAGCGAAGGCGGTATACTACATGCCGCTTCTTGGTGGCGCCTGTGCCTCACTTCAAGATCTTGGAGGAGCCTTGGAGTATGCAATACGTGGAGACTAGTCTAAGGGGAAGGGGGCTTGTGAAAGGGCGAGCCGAGGGTGAGGCGGTCGTCTCCCACCATCCAATATCCTTTCTCGGTGGAGTCGACCCGGAGACAGGGACCATCCTAGAGCGGGAGCATGAGCTTGAAGGATTCAACGTGAAAGGCAAAATTCTGGTCTTCCCCTGCGGGAAAGGTAGCACCGTGGGCTCATACACTCTGTTCGCGATGGCTAAGAAGGGAACAAAGCCGGCAGGTATAGTCAACATCAGAACTGAGCCCATAATCGCGGCAGGGTGTGTCTTGGCGAAGATTCCCTTGATAGATATGCTTGAGGCTAACCCGGTTGAAGTGATTTCGACAGGAGACTTCGTGGTGATGGATGCCGACAAAGGCATACTCCTCGTTAGGCACCCCTCAACCTGACCTGTTCAAGACATCACATTTTCAAGGTGACGAAGGATGGATCACACAAGCACGAGTATATGCGAGAAGTATACCGTGAGATGCGAGTGGAGGGATGGTAGCCCGGGGGAGATTTCCGGAGGCTTTCGAACTCCCGTCGACGGGTATCTTCTCCTTGACGGAGGATCCAGAGCCCGTTATCCCTGATCGTGTCTGACCCACATTGACCGCTAGACGACCGGGCTGACCTAGCCCGAAAGTTCGGGCTACTTATGGGATTGAGCAACAGGTCTTTAAGGTTTGCACGGCATCTTCTTGGCTGGATCTCGCCGGTGGCACAGTGGCTGACTTAGATATACTGCGCGCGGCTATGATGGATAGACTTAAATAGTAGGAATCTTTAAATATATGTTTGTCTAGCTGGGCCGTGCACTCAGGATCAGACCCGCTGGATTCTGTCGCTCAGTCGGCCATCCTTCGAGTTGACCTCACCGAGCGCAAGAGGAGAGGAGAATATGTCAGCTCAGGAAAGGAGACCTATCCGGCTCACAAACTGTCCAGAATGCAACAGCACAAACCTCATCGAAGATTACGATCACGGAGAGATCGTATGCCAAGACTGCGGATTGGTGATAAGTGATCAGGCGATGAGCCAGGGGCCAGAATGGAGAGCGTTCACCCAAGAGGAACGTGACTCTCGCGGAAGGGTCGGAGTCCCCATATCCTTCTCAGTCCATGATAAGGGCCTCTCAACGGTCATCGACCGAGTGAACCGGGATGCGTACGGGAGGCAGCTCCCACTCAGCACAAGACTAGAGATGTTACGTCTGCGCAAGTGGCAGATAAGAACAAGGATCCACTCCTCCGTGGACAGAAACCTGGCTCAGGCCATGGCGGAGCTCGACAGGCTCACAGACAGACTCCACATTCCAGCCTCTGTCAAGGAGAGGGCTGCGATAATATACCGAAAAGCTCTGGATAGCGGCTTGGTGAGAGGTCGATCCATCGTGGCGATAGCAGCGGCTTCACTCTATGCTGCCTGCCGGGTTACTGAGACCCCGCGCACCCTGAAGGAGGTCTCTGCAGCCAGCAGAATCAAGAAGAAGGATGTCGCTCGATGCTACAGATTACTGCTACGCGAGCTCGACATCAGGATGCCTGTTGAGGATCCCATCAGGTGCGTGTCCAAGATAGCCTCCAGAGCGGCAATATCTATGAGAACCCAGAGGGGCGCAATCAAGATCCTGAAGGAAGCTCAGCGAAGAGGAATAGCAGCAGGAAAAGATCCGATGGGCCTGGCTGCCGCAGCACTGTACGTAGCCTGTGTACTAGAGGGCGAAAAGAAGACGCAGAAAGATATCGCCGAGGTTGCGAATGTCACTGAGGTGACTGTCCGAAACCGATACAAAGGCTTGAAGGAGGCCCTGGGCTTAAACGTGTGATTGGGCAGAATCGGGATCTTCGTAATCTTGGACCTCAACCGTAAGATACCCTGAGTAACCGCACCTTTCACATGTAAAGAGTTCCGGAATCAACCAACCTCCCAATGCAGTATTACCTCGAACCGAGGGGTGAGCACATCTCGGGCAGAGTTTCGGACCTGCCCGCTGCCTAGTCAGTGACCTGACAGTCTCAAAGAGATCTCTTAGATTCATCTCTAGGCCGGACCGTCTAGTGGACTTCGATGCTGGAGTGGGAGAAACCGTAGTCTACTAGAAGTTTCTTGACTTTCTCTCGATGATCCCCCTGGAGGATTATCTGGCCATTCTTCGCTGTCCCGCCACACGCACATGAGGCTTTCAGCTTGGCTGCCAGGGTCCCGAGATCGACGCTCTTGGGGTCCAGACCCTCCACGACTGTAGTTGGTTTACCCCATTTCCTCATCTCTGTGCGGACTGTTATGATCTGCTGCTCCATGCCGATTGTGCCGCAGACACAGAGGTCTTTCGGAAGACCGCAGACTGTGCAGACATCGGTCATGAGTAGGATATAGGCCCTCCTAGGCTCTGTCGCACGGATGGTCCGCTGGAAGTACCTCTCTTCGAGTTTACAGTAGATCCAAGGGATGCGGGATCAGTTAGTCCAGCTCTCGCCAGCGGCCCGGGAACGGAACTCAGCAGTATTCTACGACTCCCTCTTCGTCTTGCTTCGTTCCAAATTTCTTTCGCTTAGCATATTTAAGTCTACGCTTACATCCTTGACTGTCACCCTGATCCTTCAGGGTCCTAGGCCGTCAAGCCGAAAGCCTTTGGCGAGTATGGTTTGAAGACTAGGCCAAACCGCCGCATACGCCACTTCAGCTCATGAGTCAGTTCAGACCCATTCTTATGATAGAGCTGCCTCCGAAGATCGAATACTGAGACTGCGCTGCGCCGAGCCTTCAACACAGAGAAGACCTCATCCGCAACATAATTGCCCACCAGAATGAGTTCTGTACCTCTATGCTCACTTAAAACCGGAGGCCAGATGGATTCTTTGAAGAGGAGTTGAATCCTTCTCTTCGGATACTTCTTGTGAACAAAGTCCTCAAGGTCTCTTCTGACTTCGTCCAAGATATCCTGCTCGACTAGGAACTCGTTCCTGATGCTGCGTATTTCGCGACAAGGAACACCTGCAGCAAGCACATATGGAGCAATATCCTTAAGGACGACGGAACCGGAACCGATGATCGAATGCTCACCAATACTCACATTAGCGCCAATGTGTATTCCTGGAGCAAGAGAGGCCCTGTTGCCCACTATTACAGGGCCGGACTTCCTCCTGATCCTGCCCTCTGTGACCCATGCGTAGTTCATCTCGTGAGTGTAGATGTTGGTGAAGCTGGTGATGACTTCCCTTCCGATTCTCACCGGGCTCGTACAGTCAACGAACATTCGCTGACCGAAATAGCTTCCAAACCCGAGAAAGAACTCAGAGCCTGACACAAAACTGTCACGTTCAACGAAGGCGTCCTCCTCTATTGTCAGTCGGTCGCAGAAAAACCTAGTATTGTCTCTGATCGTGACTCCGTCACCTATGCTCACATTCCGAAAATCTGGAGACCAGATGAATGACCCCCTGCCGATCTTTACACGCTCCCCAATTCTGGCTCCAAGCTTCCTATACAATGAGACCTTAGGGGCTGAGCAAGGGAGCCAAGAGAGGCATTCAACCAAGACTCTTTCGCAGTTCATTGCATACCGCCAACTCAGTCTACGGGATAGTAAGACTAGGTTCGGGATAGACATATATTGTTAGGATGAGACCCTTTGCTATTGCTACACTGGAAACGCTGGATACTCGATGAGTATGGACAGAGAGAGAATAGACGTTGTGATGATCACCCGGAACAGTGAGAAGCCACTCCTGGATATGTGTCTGAAGAGCATCTACAATAACATACCCGTCAACAGGCTTATCGCAATAGATGGATACAGTACAGACAATACTGTTAGGATACTGGAGTCCTACCCAAGGGTTTCGGTCATCCGGATGAAAGGATCCAGAGGCGCCGCAAGACAGAGGGGGATCGAAGAAGTCGAGACTGATCAGTTTGCTTTCGTCGACAGTGATGTTGTGCTCTGCAAGGACTGGTACGCCAAGATCAGACCCCACCTCACTGAGAGAGTTGGTGCAGTATGGGGTGCGGCCATTCCTGTCGCTCCAAGCGATCTGAAGAGATGTACAGCAATCGCGAGGTTCTACGGAAGGTCTCTTGCAGACACTATGCTCATAGAAGGGGGCCGACGTGGCATGTTGCATGACACACTTATTCGTACTGAACCTGTGAAGGGCTTGCGAATCCCGCCCCACCTGCATGTTTGGGAGGACCATTACATCAAGCAGCACATACTGAACAAGGGGTTTGGGTGGGTTGCAACGAGAGAGGCCTGCTGCCACCACTATGCAGACATCGGGGCCAGAGACATAAGTGGGCTCATCGAGTTCGGCAGGATAGCTAGAGCCCACCGGTACTATGACTGGAAGAGAATTCTCATGTTTGCTCTGCTCGGGCTACCGAAGGCTGTTTGGATCTACGCTATCACCAGAGACGTAAAACTCTCCGTATGGCAACTTGATGCGTATATGATGATCATTACGGGTTGGTTGGCCGATGGAGTCAGGCCGCAAACAAAATCCTGAAGTGGGTCATTCAAGAGGGCAGATCCACGTTGCAGTATGCATCCCTTTCAGCAACCGAGAGGATACTCTGCCAGTCACATTGAAGTCTATTGTCAACGACGGATACGAGAAAAGCAGAGTATCAATAGTTCTCTACGATGATGGCTCCACAGACAGCTCAAGCCTGATCGCTGAGGAATTCATCAAGGTGTATGGCCACAAGTACTCCCAAGTGATCTACCGGCGCTCTACAGTCCCATCTCGTGGGAATATTGCAAAGGCGAGGAACCGATGCTTCAGCTTAGCTAGAGACACCCAGGCGCAGTATCTCATAAGCGTAGATTCTGATGTTGAAATGCCTGCTGGGACTATCCAGGACCTCGTAGATCTCGCGGAGAAAGACAGGCGAGTTGGCATAGCATCAATTCCCTACACATATGCTAAGCATAGTAGTGCAGCTTCCCAGAGACTTGATGTTGATGTTACATTAGGATGCACAATACTGTCAAGAGAACTGCTCGACAGAATAGACTGGAGGATAAATGAGAGATTCGACAAGGTGGATGACTTGTGGCTAGGAGCCAAGGCTGAGAAGCTCGGTTTCAAGATCATATGTCATAATCAAAGTAGAGCGTTGCACTTGAAACCAATAATCTACAGGGATCACTTGAAGAGGAGGCTCTTCGAAGTCCCACGCTACCACTACCTGCTATTGAAGGAGGGGCTGCTTACCCGCCGTTTGAGGAGAACATACGCTTACTACGCTGCCTTCCTTCTGTCCCTGGCATTCTGCTTGGCAAGCTCAGTACTGACTCTGGCACCCGCGCTACTGCTCGTGCTTGGGGTTCTCCACTACCGTTCACTCAGAAAGTTCGCTGTGGCGTTACCTGTAGGCGTCGCGATGACGATTGGGTTTACATTCAGTATTCTGAGAGGCGTACTGCAGCGGCCATCTAGGCTCAACGCATCTCCGAGAGGAGCAGATAGACCCCTGAAGCAATGAAGACAGCCATGAAAGCCGGGTTGAACCACATCGTCAGGGCGGAAACGGCAAAGGTCAGCAGCGCCAAGAGGTCTAGCCAGTCACTCGGCTTCGAGGGAACCGATCTGCCCTTGTAGCCAGACTTCTTGAGAATCAGCATGATCACCAAGATATTAGAACTGATAATACTCATGTGTAGTGATGTCGCTGAGAAGAGGGTATTACCGATGGGCTTCGAGGTTTCAGGGAAAGGTAAAGGAATGCCCCGGCATAAGAGAGGGAGAAGCTGAAGCTCCAACACAATATCGACTACCGCAAGGATGACAATCGTAATGACGAGAGCAGTTCTGTACAGCAATGCTCTTCACCACAGTCGAGCTAGTGGTACTAGCAGACTTATGGACTTATCGATTGAGTCACATCATCCCCCTTTCGATCTCGGCCTATCACCGTTTCGCAACAGTTGCCTCCTATACATCTTCCAGTCCCAGGAATCTCTTGAGTAATCGTGAGCTGTGTGATTTCCCATTATTTTTTCACTAGGGGTTCTGTT
>JAGTQV010000082.1 GCA_018397035.1 Candidatus Bathyarchaeota archaeon
CAAAGGCAGGGGATCGATGAGGGCTACATCCGCTATGTTATACGGGGTCACTATGCCAAGCTTCAGATGCTCCTCCCTATTCGAGATGATGGAGTTCATGGTGATCTCAGCGCCGGTTCCTGCTGTGGTCGGGATGAGTATCTTAGGGATGCCGGGTCTCCGCACCTTCCCGACGCCGACGAAGTCCGCTACGGGTTCAGGGTTGGTTGCGCTTATCGAGGTGAGCTTGGCCATGTCGAGGGAGCTGCCGCCGCCGAGCCCTATCACCAGGTCGTAGCTGGACTTCCTCGCCGCCGCGACGACTTGCTCTGCAGTATGCATGCTCGGTTCAGGCTCGACATTATCGAATACCTCGGTCTTGACTCCGAGCTCATGAATAGGCTTCAGGAGCTGATTGACCAGCCCCATCCTGCTGATTACAGGATCAGAGATAACTACTAGTGAGCCGGCGCCGAACTGCTTCACCAGTTCAGGAACTTCCCTGACGGATCCTTCGCCGAAGATTATCCTCTTCGGCAGCTGAATTGTGAAGTTCATCCTCATCGATGTCAGTGCTCCGAGTCTACTGTGTTGTCTAATCCACAGATAAGACTAGCGTGTGGAGTAAGGGTCGACCCAGGCCCAAAACCCTTTATGATCTTTGCAGGTCACTCATTCCAGACGTGCTGGAGGCGAATTTGCGTTGAAAACCGGTTCAGGAAGATTCTCAGGAAAGACTGTTTTGATCGTTAACGCTGCAGGCAGCATCGGTTTAGCTGCGGCCCGCCTCTTCCATGCAGAGAGCGCTAACGTAGTCATGAATGATACTAGAGGAGAGGCTATAGTTCAGCTGGCTGAATTGCTTGGTGACCGAGCTTGGGCGACGAACCTGGACCTTCTCGATGCGGAGGCTGGTCCCAGACTTGTGAATAGTGTCGTTGACAGGTTCGGGTCTGTCGACATCCTCGTCTGTAATGAAGGGTCCTCATATGGCGGGAATATGGAGGGGATCACTGCGGAGGTTTGGTCACAGGTTATGGAGAGGAACCTGACGACAGTCTTCCATGCACTCCAAGGGGTCTATGGCCAGTTCAGGAGCAGAGGCAGGGGGTCTGTGGTGATGGTCTCATCCCTGGCTGCCAGGACCGGGTGCGCAGGGATGATAGATTACGCCTCTTCGATGGGGGGTGTTCTCGGCTTGATGAAGTCTGTCAGCAGGGAATGGTCAAGGTGGGGTGTGACATGTTCAGCGGTCTGTCCAGGACCGATAGCCGAGGGCGACCAAGGATTGAACTCTGACCTGAGAAGCCAATATGCGCAGACACAGGTTGAGTTGGCGAGCAGGAACGTCACGGCTGAGGAGGTTGCGAAGGTCATCCTCTTCCTCGCGTCAGAGGACGGCAGACCGATAAACGGTCAGGCGATCAACGTGGACTACGGACTGCATATATACAGTTTCTGAGGCGAGGCGGATTGGGTAGGCTAGAAGGGAAAGTTGCGATAGTAACCGGTTCAGGCAGAGGAATAGGAAAGAGTATCGCTAGGCTCTTCATTGAAGAGGGTGCCGCTGTCTTGATCAATGACCTGGATGAGGAGGCTGCGCAGCTGACTGCCAGGGAGCTTCAGGCAGCAGGAGGGAAGGTCAGTGTAGTTGCGGGTAATCCTGATGGAGATGTGACGAATGAATCAAGTTGCCTGAGAATTGTGGAGGCCGCCAGAGAGGATCTTGGGGGGTTGCATATCCTAGTGAATAATGCAGGTACAACCCTTGACAGGGTTATCCATAAGATGGATGATAGAGCTTGGAGGTTCATACTTGACGTGAATCTTAAAGGAACCTTCTTGATGACGAAGGCCGTCTACGACTACTTCAAGAGGCAACGGTACGGCAAGATCGTGAATATGTCAAGCATGGCCGGGTTGGGGAGCAACATAGGCCAGGCTAACTACGCCACCTCAAAATCAGCGGTCATAAGCTTCACCAAGTCGGTAGCGATCGACTTGGCTCCCTACAACGTCTGCGTCAACGTCCTCGCTCCAGGCATAATAGATACACGCCTGACGCGTGCGATACCTTCAGAGAAGTGGGAGAGCGTGACTCAAGCAATACCGATGGGCCTCGGTAGACCTGAACATGTTGCACGCGTCGTCCTCGGGCTCTGCTCTGAGGACTTTGACTACGTCACCGGTCAACTGATAGTCGTCAGCGGCGGTTTGATAATCTAGGGGCTCAGACCGTAGCTCCGCCCCTCGTACAGCGGCTATGTCAAGCCTCCGAGGACGAGCAGGTGCTGATTCCCGACATGGACATTCGTAAGATGCCTCTTCGCTGTGGAGTAGCAGGACTCAACCTGTTCTCGAGGCGTCACAGGGAGATCGAGCATCTCAAAGTCTGGGTGGAAGACTAGGAGTGAGTATGGGATAGCTGTATCGATCGACGCGATAAACCTGCTGATCGCCTCCACCTCTTCTTTGTCGACGTATCCTGGAACCAGCAGGGTGGTTGCGGTGACATTTGGGACCGCAGCCTTTCTGTCGAAGAACTCCCTAGCCACGGCCTCGAAGTTCTCGAATGCCCTCCTGTTCGATACGCCGCATAGAGCCTCTGAGAGGGCCTCGTTGAAGCACTTCAAGTCGAACTTCAGGTTTCCCCCGGTCTTTGCTGAAAGCTCAGCGGCCTCTCTGACAAGTCGCCTCTCCCCGCAGCCGTTCCACTCGAAGCAGATGCGCATCAGTCTGCCAGGCTTTGCCTCGACTATCTCCCTTGATGCGGTTACAGCGAAGGGCAACTGCGGCTCAGGGGAGCCGCCGAAGTAGCATATGCAGGTCATATTCCCCTTAGATTCCACCATTCGTTTGAATTCCTCCCTTCCCGCAGCCTTGGCGGAGCTGAGATCCTTATGTGAAAAGTTCTGACAGAATAGGCAATCGAAGTTGCAGCCGTAGAAGAAGACGGCGAGGTTATGGTAACCATGCTCTGGGCCAGGGCTTCTTGCGAATCTAGGGTAGCCGCAGCCTGTCCCTGCTGGGCAGAACCAGGAGGCACAGCAGTTTGTGGGATGTGGGTCCTCATACGCGTAGAGCAGGGCCTTCCCTGTATCCGCCAGGCTCTTGATTCGCCCCTTAACATTAACTCTCAAACCACAGTACCCACGCTCCCCAACACCTATCATACACTCGTTCGAGCATAGTCTGCACGGGATCCCGTTCGGATTTCTCGGGGGGCTTGGGGGAAGACTGTAGCGGCTTCTGGCGTGTTGGTGAGCCCTCTTGATGAAGGGGCCTGCCAGTTCAGGCCTCTCCCTGATGCAGTCAACGCAGACGGCCAGGCTCCTTGCCACGTAGAACTTCCTGACGTGGCAGACCTGGCACTCTACAGGATCACTCGACACATCCTTCACCGTACATCTCACTTAACCCTAAGATAAGTCTATGTGGTTTGGTAATGCTCTAGGCATACCGCAAGCCCTAAAGATGATGCCGCCAGCCTGTATACTCTATGGAAGGCGCACTATTGGTTAGGGATGTGATGACTGAGAACGTCAGGACTGTGAGGCCGAACTCGACCATCACAGAAGTCGTCAGGAAAATGAACAAGTTCGAGGTTGGCTCGGTGGTTGTCGTCGAAGGCGAGAGGCCTGTCGGGTTGATAACTGAAAGAGATATTCTCAGGAGGGTTCTTGAGGTTACTCTGGCGGCTGAGGCATTGAAGGCGAAGGAAGTGATGTCCAGCCCTCTCCTGACAGTGAGCAGCGAAGCGACGGTAGAGGAGGCTGCAAGGATGATGGTGGAGAGACACATCAAGAAGCTGCCGGTTGTGAAGGACGGCAAGCTGATCGGGATAGTAACCTCGACCGACATCGTCCGGAGTCAGCCTAGGATGGTTAAGATCCTCAGCGACGTAGTATGGCGTTCAGGCAGATCTTAGACCTCACCAGGAAGGGTAAGCTAATCCTCAGGATTGGAGACGTGGCATGCGGCGGCGTAGGCCGCCTCCGGCTATGGAAAGGAGTGGCGGAGGCCATCTATGATGAACTGCACAGCTATGGCCGCTATGAAGATCGCCATCAGCCTTGCGACTACATCGGAGCCTATCCTGCCGAGTTTCCTGTAGATGTTGTCGATGAATCTGAGGACTATCCTTGTCAGGGACATCACCAGAAGCACAGATACCACGGTCACCACGATCCCGGATGTCTGATGGAAGACCATCAGGGTCGTGATCGCTCCAGGCCCCACCAGTAGAGGGAAGGCTATCGGGACCGCACCGACCTCCTCACGTGCAGTCGAGGCCTCAATCCACTGCCCGTAGATGAGTATCTTTATCGAGATTAATATCAGCAAGACCCCTCCAGCGATCATGAAGCTGTACATATCGATCCTGAACAGGTTCAGAATCTGCTGACCACCAAGAACTATGATTATCGCTATCGCAGAGGCGACTATACTCGCGGTGTTGAAGGCCTTCCTCCGCATGTCGTCAGGCAGATGCCTTGTAAGGGAGATCATTATCGGCACGTTTCCGAGTGGGTCGACGACTATGAAGAGGGCTAATGTGGCTCTCACAAGATCTTGGAGGAAGGTCTCCATGCTGATCACATCCTCCCCTCCTGCTTGCACCGCTCGATGAAGTCGAGGTAGTCGTGGAGGTTCATAGGGTGGTCTATATGCCAAGCCACAATAGAGCCTTCTGCAGGGAGCTGCCTCTCACCGAGAAGTGTGTAGCGGCGATCGTATGTTGCATAGTCTTTCGGGAGAGGGGGGAGCGGTGGGTCCCATCTCCCTCTTCCAAGCTCGGATGGGCCTTCACTGTGATAGTGATCTCTAACCTCGAAGCCCATGCCCTCAAGTCTGGATCGCAGGTCTGGAAAATGTTCCTGAGCCTCTTCAGTGAGGCCGAAGAGAGCCTTCACCTCAAGTATCTTGTCGATCCTTGCGAGGGCGAGTGCGTAGTAGTACTTCTCATGCAGAAACCATGCCGGAATCCTGTTTCTGAGCCTTCTCGACCAGCCGAAGAGGAGATAGTATGCAAGCCAGAATATCCTCCTCAAACATGTTCTGCGTGAGTAGACTGGAAAGTCTAGATCGTGCACCACCATGACACCCATTGAACATCTACCATAGCTGAATATCAATCCGGTGGGCTGTTAATTGAATGTACCCCCTTCTCCACCAAGACGTATGATTGGCTATCTGCGGCTTTTCTCAGGGAGCTCCTTAAGGAAGCTGGGGATGTCTCGAGACTCGTTGGGTCCAACAACGATCTCCCAGCCGCTGAGCTCCTCAAGCTCACCACGGAGTCTCGCTGCCAGACCAGGTATGATCAATGTCCTGTGGCTGACCTCTGAGTCCAGCCCTGCTTGCTTTATGAGTTCAACGACAGACCGCGGCTGCAGTTGACCGCCGACGAGGGCGTTCAGGACAGACATCCCTTCAGTATCTGTGACTAGTAGGTGACAGTCCATGCCAGCCTTCCCCACGTCCCCGCTGACCAGGAAGAACGTTAACGCGTAGTTAACAGTCAACAGGACAGGCGAATCCTTTCCAGGTGAACCGATTCTATGAAGCCCAGGCCTCACCTCCGCCGGTACCTTCGGGTCTGAGAAGATGCTCTGACGGAGTGTGATCATGGGGAGAAGCGTCTCTACGCCAGTGTTCTCTAGAATGAGTGCATCAGCATATCTGAAGATGAGTGCTGAGGCTATCAGTGCCTCGCGCCACCACAGCTCCTTCCTTTCTAGTTGTCGGCCTATCAGGGATCTTGGTAGAACGACTATGGGGTGGCCGAGTTCCCGGATCCGGTTCTCAATGGCAGCTCGCCTTATCGCAATGTTCTTTCTGAGCGCTTCTGCCAAAGACCCTGATACTGGGTAGAGAGCCACATCGACGCCGCCCCCTTCAGCCTCCCTGGCCATCAACCTCAGTTCACCGACATCCTGATCAGCAACGGTCAACGGGGCACGGTACCTCTTTGCAAGCTCCATATACGATTCGAGGCTATCCCTAGTAGCTGCAAAGATGAGGGGTCTCTCGTCGCCGCATGCGTCAAGCCCAGCTTCAAGCACCTCCGGCTCCCAGCTATTCAGGATGATCGGGAGGTCAGACGTCTCAACTACTTGCCTCACTGTCCGAGCGAAAGACTCCTTGCTCCTGGAGACTGAGGCGACTGATATCGAGTCTACTCCATAAGTCTCTCCGAGCATCTCAACCTTTGTCTCCAGAGCTCTTCTGATAGTGGACTCGACCTCCACGTCAGTCTGTACGTCAGTGACCTCCACTGTGACTGCGGTAGGATTATAGAATTTGAGTTGATGCCTGTGCATGACCCTTGCCTCGCCAATGGTAAGGGGCCTCTTCGTGCCGAAGGTGAGTCTCGCAACCGGGGCTGCGAGGATGCCCTCGATCTCAAGCCTATCAGCCTCGCTGAGGTGGGGGCAGTCTCCAAGCTCGGTCTTGTGCTCCATGATGGCTGCTGCGAAGGCCATGCACGTTGGGAACTCACACTCCCCACAGTTCTTCTTGGGAAGGTGCATGTAGATCTCCAGAGGAGATGGCTTGACGGGCATACTGCATCACCTGAACTTGGAGGGTGAAGCCGGTTCAGAAGTGTACGTTTCAGACAGGAGCGCCCTGAATCGTCTCACAGATTCTGGGTGTATCATAACCAAGAGGTCAGCGCCGGCAAGAAACATCACAAAGGCTGATGTAAGCTCCCATATGACGCCCATTGAAGGAGAGTCTCTCTCGAAGTCGCTGATGTTAGCCTCTCTTGCAGACCAGCTGTTCGCTGGAAACGCGGCTATCGGCATCTGGAGGCTCTTATCCCCTTTAAGGGCATTAATCCTGATCTGCTCAACTATCGATATGGAGTACTCGAGACCGTAACCTAGAGCCGCGGTCGTCGGGTCGATGACCAGCTGTTCCTGAGGCAAGCCTAGAGCCAGGAGCTTCTCGTTCAGTATCTTCTGCGATGGCGGGTCGCAGTCAGTTGAGGCCAGGACGACATGCTGGTTACTGATGGCTGCTCGGGCTATCCTCGTGTATTCGTTGTCAAGCCGTGCTGAAGCCAGGAGCACGCGTTCCCCTTCTGCCACTGCAGCAACCGTCTCCAAAACTAGGGGCTCCAACTCCTTGCTATCAGGGCATGAGAAGATCAGTGGGATATCGAGTTCATTGAGCAGCCGTTTCGAGAGCTCCCTCACTCCC
>JAGTQV010000083.1 GCA_018397035.1 Candidatus Bathyarchaeota archaeon
AAAGTGGTCTTTCCCCTTCTCCAGCAGCTCATGAACCTCACATGGTATACCGTGATGGTAGCACGGCCTCTCAAAGCTCCTAGTGACCTTGAAACATTTCTTGCCGACCACGTCGCCGTAGAACCTCTCGGCTGCCTTGTTAAGATACCTGATCGTGTAGTCTTCGTCAGCAACCCAGACGTAGTCTGACATATTCGAGAGGATGTTATCTAGGAATGTTGATGTCTGTATGTGCTCAGCCTCTGACCTCCTCAGCTCCTCCTCAATCTCCTTGCGTTCAGTGATGTCTATTGCGTAGATTCGGACTGATTTGAACTGCCGCGCAAGGTAGATGTGTAGAAGATAAACTGTGTTGTTGATAGTTACTTCACGTTCAAAGACATCCTGTTGTGAGGACTGCATGACATCTAAGTCGGCTGGAAGGAAGACTTCCAGCTTGCCGGCGCTTCCCAGCTGGTTGAGGATCTTCTCTGCGGCAGAGTTTATGTATTTAAGTTCTCCAGAATAGTTGAATTCAAGGATGGGGCAGGGGTCCAGTTGGGGGAAAGATGACAGGTGTTCGATCTCTCTGCGCACGCGCCTCTCCTCTGTCTGGTCTCTGAATACCAGTACGACGCCATGTATGTTGCCATGTTGATCTCTTATCGGGGCGCCGCTGTCAGCGATAGGGATCTCTCTTCCCTTCCTGGATACTAGGAGGGTGTGGTTGCCTAAGCCTATGACCGTCCCTTCCCGCATGATTCTGGTTACAGGGTTCTCAACCGGCTGCCTAGTCTCCTCATTCATTATGTGGAATACTTCCTGGATCGGGCGGCCGAGAGCCTTATCCTCTGTCCAGCCAGTGAGGTCTGCAGCAACAGAGTTCATCATCTGAACGGTGCCGTGGGAGTCCGTGGATATGACCGCGTCACCGATACTCTGAAGCGTGATCCTCAGACGATCCTCGCTCTCCTGCAAAGCCCGCTCCGCCAACTTTCGCTCGGTGACGTCTTCAATGGCAAGAAGTATCAATTCGGTCTTGTTTCCCTTCGTGTAAAGGCGTCTGGCATTCAGCAGCATGATCCTGCGGCCGATGTTCTCAAACTCATGGTCGACCTCATAATCCTCTACAGAGGTGTTCAGAGGAACTATTTCTTCGAGAAGCTTCCGCAGCTCTGGAATGTCCCACTGCCTGTTCCACAGCTCATAGAGGAGTCTCTTCTCTGTCTCTTCAGGCGTTACCTGGAAGATCTCATAGAACGATGAATTAGCCGAAAGGATCCGTAGATCCCTATCTAGGACCAGAAGAGGCTCCCTAACCGTCTCCACGATGCTCTCAGCGAATTCGCGAGCCTTCCTTTCAGAGTCCTGTATTCTCTTCTGTTCAGTGATGTCGGCTAGGATGACTAGGTCTGCAGGCTTACCCTGGTATGTGATCTTCTGAGCATGTACAACGGCTTGGATCTCACTTCCGTCTTTTGTGTGTAGTGTCACTTCGTATGGGGGGATTTGTTCTCCACGCAGCCTTCTAGCCAAGTTCTCCCTCACGAGATCCTGATGTTGCGGCTTCACAAGCTTCTCGATGAAGTTGAAGGATGGTGAGGTCATCTCTTGGAATGTCCAGCCTGACCTTTCACAGGCTGCCTTATTCACGTATTTCAGGTAGCCGTCCTGGATTATTCCGATCAGGTTTGGTGAATTCTCGACGATTGCGCGGTACTTCTCCTCGCTCTCCCGCATCGCCTCCAGGGCTGTCCTGTACCTGGTGCCTGCGATGAGGTGCCACATCTTATCCTTCCTCATGATGGCGTATTGGTGGCTGTTCACGACGTCGATGACGTCTGACGGCCTGCACCTCTTGAGCATGTAGGTGCAGACAGCGATCATCCTGTGCCCGCCGATGATCCTGTTGACTTTATCCTCGTACTTGCTGAAGCTCCTCCAGTCCCTCCTCTGAAGCCATAAAGTGTTCCCTGAGATTCTGAGGCCTCTGAACCCTTTCTTGACGGCTTCCTTCTCCTTCCTGACCCAGCCCCGGAGAACCCTGTCAGCCTTGAAGCCGCCTGCTCTGGTATACCATTCCTTATAGTCCAGGATCTCGATCTGCCCTTTCGCTACGTAGTCGTCAAGGTTCTTCACCGCCCTCCTGAGGGTTCTCCAAGCATCCTCCGCCTCAAGAGGCTTAGAAGTGACCCACATGCAGTACTCATCATTCTCAAGTCCCTGTTTGAAGTATGGAACCAGAATATCGACTAGATCATGCCACGTCTCGTAGAACATGCAGAGATGGGTGCCCCATGAAACCTCACCTAGAATATCGACTCCAGACTTGACCTTCCCAACCACAGCGGACGACTCAGCATGGACAGGCATCTTTCCACTTTTCACCCTACACGTCTCCCTCGACCCAATCGCGCGCGAGTGAGATTATGTCTATCCCGACCTTAATGCATTTCTCATCTGTCTGCAGCGATTACCGCTTCTTGCAGGATTCCGCATCGGCAACGAAGGGTTCTAGTCTGCATGGCCGATACGATCATCCGATACAGTGCGAGTCTCTATCTAGTCTAACACTATAAGGGGGGATTCTTATTAGCGACCGGTGATCCATGGTGGTACCAGAGCGGGTGGGATTCCTCCCCCTGTTCTGCCTTAGAAACCCGGGGAGGGAGGTTGAATATGCGATATGCCCATTCAAGAAAGATCTCTCTTTGTGTGGTCTGCTGTGCACTATATGCTGTGTTGGTAACTGTCTTTGCCCCGATCAGTTTTCAGCAGATCCAGGTGCGTGTCGCTAACAGTCTGATCGGTTTAGTTCCCATTCTTGGTTGGCCTGCGATATGTGGGCTTGCTCTAGGCGTCTTTCTCGGCAACCTTACAAGCCCTCTTGGCTTGATCGACCTTTTAAGTGTCCTCCCGTCTCTTCTCGGGCTTCTCATCGTCTACAGGCTGAGGGGGGTGAGTGTTCTGCTTGGGTTGCAGGCTTACAGTACAATCGTCTCAGCTTGGGTCGCGTATATGCTGATGCTCGTCTTCAATCTCCCGTACGTGGTCACGTTCATCTATGTCCTTCTCGGCGTCTCCGTCGCCACCACTGGCCTAGGTTATCTCCTGTACAAGTCCCTTTCAAGGCTTGGAGTCGCACATCTCTTGAGGATAGGCTGAGAGGTCATGAAGGCTGTAGTAGTCCTTTCCGGTGGGCCTGACAGCGCAACGGTTGCCTATCATGCTAGATCGCAGGGGTATGATGTGTATGCGATCACCTTCAACTACGGTCAGATAGCCTCTAAAGAGACTCTTCACGCGAGAATGGTTGCTGAGAGGCTGGGCGTCAGCCACATGATCGTTGACCTCTCATCATTAAGAGACGTATTCGGGGAGTCTACTGCATTGATGAACAAGGGCATCCCGATGCCGTCTGAATTCGAGCCCAGCATAATCGTTCCATTCAGGAATGCCATATTCCTCTCGATAGCAGTCGCCTACGCTACATCGATAGGCGCCTCCAAGATACTTTATGGGGCTCAGGGGTCAGATGCCCCCTTCTATCCTGACTGCAGGGAGGATTTCTACCGCACCTTCCAGGCAGCAGCTAGGCTGGGTACAGATACGGAGATAGAGATCGAGGCGCCATTCCACAACATCAAGAAGTCAGATGTGCTCAAGCTCGGCCTCAAGCTCGGCGTGCCGTACGAGATCACTTGGAGTTGCTACCTGAATAACGCTCTGCACTGTGGTGTATGCGAGTCCTGCCTGAACCGGAAGAGAGCCTTTGCAGACGCCAATCTGAAAGACCCTGTAAGATATGAGAGATGAATGGAGGAATTGATGACTGTTCTCGATGGTTCTGAGTCACCAGTCCTGAGTCAGCTCGGTTGATCCAAGTAAGGTGGCTGCGTGATAATGATGCAAGTCCACGACTCAACCGTGGAATTTGATACAGATCTATTCTACATAGATACGTTTGCTCACGGCCGGAAGCGTTCGATCGGAATCCTGATCTACAGGGAGGGGGGCGAAGCAGTTGTATTCGACTCTGGAATGCCTGACTCCACGTCAAAAATACTTTCGTCACTTGACGCCTTCGGCATCAAGAAGACTTCTATCCGTCACTTGCTGCTCTCGCACCGCCACATAGATCACGCCGGCGCTGCCTCAACCCTCCTCACACACTTCCCTAATGCCCTAGTTCGGATACATCCATTCTCAGCAAAACATCTGGCCGAGCCCTCAAAGATCTATAGGGGAGGTAGAGAGCTCTTCGGGGATTACGCTGCGCCGATGAGTCCAGTATCTGCCGACCTGATCCGTGGGGTGCTGGACGGCGAGGACATTCATGTCGGCAAAGAGGCAGTTCAAGCGATCTATGCTCCAGGCCACACCTCAGACCACGTAGTATATTACATCCCTTCCAGAAGAACGCTCTACTGTGGAGACGCTGTCGGTGCGTACGACACGACTAGAAACAGAGTCTACCCTACATGTATGTACCCGAGCTTCGACTATGAGAAGTACAAAAGCACACTTTGCAGGATCTTGCAGCTAGATCTTGAGGCGCTGGTCTTTCCGCATTTTGGAGTAGTATCAGGAAAATGTGCAAATCAGATTCTGGAGGGCAGTCTATCAGCATATGGAGAACTTGAGGAGATACTCAAGGAGAGCGCAGGCGAGGACGATGAGATGAAGATCACGCGAAGGTTGATGAGTGCCTTCAGAGATGCAACAGAGATATTCCCTGAATCTGTCCGCGAGAGAGCCGCTGAATACATGGCGAGAGGGTTCCTTGCGGGATCCAAGATGGCCACCACCTCCAGCTAACATGAGCTTCAACTCCACATCTGTTCTCTGGGCCGGCGTCAGATTATGCACTTTTATACTATCGGGCACTCCGCAAGAAGTCTTGAGGAATTCATAGAGCTCCTGCATGAAAATGGCGTATGGATTCTCGTCGATGTCAGGAGATGGCCCTCCTCCAGCCGCCACCCTCATTTCAGCAAGATGAACATGTCGGAAGCGCTGAAGGAGCATGGAGTAATGTACGAGTGGTTAGGCAAGCAGCTGGGCGGGTACCGCAAGAAAGGCTTGGAAGAGGAATCGCCTAGCAAGGGCTGGAGCAGTCGAGGCTTCAGAAACTACGCAGATCACACTCTCACAGAAGAGTTCAGAGAGGGCATAAGGAGACTCCTTGAACTGGCAGAGAAGGAAACTGTTGCGTTGATGTGTGCGGAGCGGCTCTACTGGCGTTGCCACCGTCGAATAATCTCAGACTACCTCGTGGTCAAGGGACATAGTGTTACACACATACTGGAGAAGGGAAAGACAGAGGAACATCGGTTAACATCTTTCGCAGAGGTTGTGAATGGGGAGTTGCGGTATCCAGGCCGGATGGAGAGGCAGCATCTGGCTCAGTCGCCTGAAAGAGCATTGCCGATTTGACGCTCGCCGTGGTATGCTGATCCGATTCTCATCAGCAGGAGATTCATGTAGACGCGTCTACTGAATGGATCACTGAACTCTGGGGGGCTGCTGATCGATCTGCTGGACATGATTGAGGAGAGCCACTTGGAGGTGCTTAGGGGGTGTTGCCTAACTTCAGAACTGCCAGCCTCTCTTACTGACGCGATCCTCCAGGATGCTTCGGCAGAGGTCCAGCTCTCCGTCCCAGCCTTCAGCTTCCTCATCGTACTCAGTCTTCTTCGTCTTGACTTCGCCCAGAACGGTGCCGCATTTCCCGCATACAACCTCGCCGTCTGAGGCGAATATGATCTTCGCTTGATCTTCATTACCACATTCGCATCTCCAGAACCTTTGAATACTCATCCTTGCCACCTCAATCACTGGAAACTGTTGATAATATCAAATAAACTGTATACCTCACTGAAAGAATTCAGCGATCAAATGAAGGTATTCCTGATCTAGGAATTTATATTTCCGTCACGTCCTTGAACTTCACTCTGGTTGCCTCTTACCTATTCTTCTTTTTGAACTGAGGTTGAATGCTATCAGGAGTGTGGAGACCATGCCGGTGAAGAGTCCCACCGATACTAGGAGGGGGGCAAGTTGGACAGGGGGTTTCTTTGGGTGTGGAGGTTCAGCCTGAACGAGTCTTCCTTGATTCGCCTGAATCCACTCGAGAAGTCGAATATACGTGCCCCATCTGTCCTCACCATTATCGCTGATTAACTGTCTTGGGTGCATCACGATCACCGCCACACCATAGCTTGCCCATGAATCCTCGATCTGTCTCGTTACAGATTCGAATTGGAGCGGTGTCCAAGTGTCGGATTGGGAGGCAACCTCAGCCGTCGTCACAGTCCTAGGGATGAAGACTATCCCGTCCTCTTCCCTCGGTATATCCCCTTCATAGGTCGACGAGGATATGAGTGTCAGGCCGCTTCTTCGCAGTGCCGTCACAGTCTCGCTGTTGAACTTGTCGTATGGGGGAACAAACGCCAGCACCTCCATGCCGAGGATCTTTTCCAGCCTGCTCTTCCCGTACCTCATCTTCTCGCTCTGAGCATCTTCTGAGAGGTTGCTGAAGTCTTCGTGATGCCACCCATGTATGGCGGCGGTGAAGATCTTCAGTTCTAGGCCTTTCTTGATCTGGTCGACGAGCTGTGGATCCTTGCCGAACCTGGTCGGGATGATGGATATGAGTGCAGGTATCTGTTCATCTATATGGTACTGCAGCAGCTTCTTCTCAGGCTCTGAGTATGGGGAGGGTTGACCGTAGTCCTGCACATCGTCTATTCTGATCACTACAGCTCGGTCACCCACAGGGAATAATGCGTGAGTTGCAGACAGCGACAATAAGAGTATGGTCACCGGGATGATCGCGTTCTTCATCTGGTTCCCCACCTGCCGTCACGTAGTGTGAGGAATGCTAAGGGGATCTGCCAGACCAGTATGAGTGCGTACATGACAGACCAGACTACTGGGAAGATCCAGCCTTGATAGATCCCGTGCTTGTTACAGTATGCCAGGTAGACGAAGGAAACTAGGGCGAGGCCGAAGACGTAGACGATGGGGAGGGTTGATTGGAGTGCCGGCAGCAGGAAGAATACCCGGATGACTATGAAGAATGAGAAGACTGTCAGGAAGGCGTTGGAGTAGAATCCGACAGCCATCATAA
>JAGTQV010000084.1:0-4647 GCA_018397035.1 Candidatus Bathyarchaeota archaeon
CCCTCTGACCTTCCCATCGCGAGGACGTCGAACCCTTCAGCCTCAGCAAGTATGCCGTGAATCTGGCCCTCGAGAAGCTCCTTCTTCGTCACGGTTGGGGGGATCTCGCTCTTCTCTAACTTCCTCCTAAGTTCGTCTTCCACCATGCCAACTGTCTTCTTGACGTTTATTCCGAGGACGTCTGGCAGGTTAGTGGCTGGATCTGCGTCGATGACAAGGATCTTGATATTTCCGCTCTCAACCAAGTGTTTCAACATTAAGGCTGCGACTGTCGTCTTCCCAGATCCCCCTTTGCCTGAGAAAGACACAACCAGCTTTTCATTCAACGTCGCCACCTCAAAGCGTAGGCGACAAGCAGATCAGCATTCCGATGCTAAGCCACCATCGTATATCCTGAACACCGGGGAAATAATAAATATGACACATGTCTTGCTTGTAGCAAGTGCATGGTTACGGCGGGATCATGCGAGATGCCTCGATATCGAACAGTTCATGGAAGATCTGCTTTCAACACCTTGTTTGCCTCACTCATTCTCCGCCAGTCAGGTAAGCCGTCGATGCTGGGCTGTTGTTGATTCTGAAGAAAACGGCTGTCCCTCACAAAGGACTCTAGGGGAATAATAGAGATGTCGATGTTCAAAGATATCCCGGTCGACGTCGGAGTCATCTACGAGGGGGAACGTGTCAGAAAGAACGAGATGCAAGTCGAGTTTGGAGGAACCGAGATCCCTGACAAGTTTGAACTGGTCAGGGCTAAGGCTATGGAGGAGGTAGAGGATGGAAAGGTCGCTGTAATAGGGCCTGACATAAAGGATCTCAGTCAAGGCTCAAGTTCGCCCCTCGGCATCCTCATCGAGGTGGCCGGGGACCAGCTTGAACAGGATCTTGAAGGTGTGGTCGAGAGGCGAATACATTACTACTGTAACTACGTTGAGGGACTGATGCATCTGAACCAGAGGTATGATATCTGGCTTAGACTCAGCAGGAAGTCCTACGAGAAGGGTTTCGACAGTTTCCACATTCTCGGGAAAGTCCTCGCACGTCTCTTCAAGAGTGAGCTGCCAATAATCAAGAAGATACAGATCACGTTCATAACAGATCCTGAGAGAGTCAAAGAGTTCAAGAATGAGGCAATGAAAACATATGACGAGAGGGATGCAAAGGCAAGAGGCCTCAAAGATGAGGAGGTCGATTCCTTCTATGGCTGCACACTCTGCCAATCCTTTGCGCCGAGCCATATCTGCGTAATAACGCCTCAAAGATACGCCAACTGCGGCGCGATAAGCTGGTTTGACGGGCGGGCAGCTGCCAGGGTCGATCCAAAGGGGCCCGTCTTCACCATCTCGAAGGGGGAGCTCCTTGACCCCCTCAAAGGAGAGTTCTCAGGGGTCAATCAGACCGTAAAGGAGAAGTCCCTTGGCGAGATAGAGCGGGTCTACCTCTATTCCGCTTTCGGCTACCCTCACACCTCATGCGGATGCTTCGAGGCGATCGCATTCTACATACCTGAGGCTGACGGCTTCGGGATAGTCCACAGGGACTTTAAGGGTCAGACCGTCAACGGCCTGCCCTTCTCCACGATGGCAGACTCAACAGCGGGGGGCAGGCAGGTTGACGGCTTCCACGGGATCTCAATAGAGTACTTGAGGTCAACAAAGTTTCTTCAGGCTGACGGAGGATGGGCGAGAGTGGTCTGGATGCCTTCGGATGTAAAAGAGAGGGTCAAGGCATTCATCCCTCCAGAGGTTGAGCCGAAGATCCTCACCGAGAAGGAAGCCCAAACTCTAGACAGCCTAATAGAACTACTGAAGTCTAGAAACCACCCTGTCGTCGAAAGATGGAAGACCGAACCTGTTCAGGCTGCGGTCGAGCTTGAGCCGACAAGGCTCAGGGAGGAGGCGACTCTGACGCCTACACCTTACGCCTCTGCCCTCAGCGTAGGCTCGGTAAAGATAGTTCTCAAAGGAGCGAAGATCAAAGTCAAGAAGATGATCCTGAAGCTTCCGACGGAGGGGCGAAGTCATGGATGAGCGACAAGACGACCTGACGGAGATCCTTGCTAAGATCCCATCGAATCTGATCGATCTCTTGTCAAGATATCGGGAGATAGAGCTCCATGATGTGGAGCTTGAGCTCGATGAGCTGGAGCTGATCCTGCCGTCCATGATCGCGCCGACCATCAAGACCGCAAAGCCTTCAGAAAGACCTCTTGAACTCATCAAAGAGACATTCAA
Source organism: Candidatus Bathyarchaeota archaeon (assembly GCA_018397035.1). Taxonomy (GTDB): domain Archaea; phylum Thermoproteota; class Bathyarchaeia; order 40CM-2-53-6; family RBG-13-38-9; genus JAGTQV01. The sequence continues at coordinate 2,235 of JAGTQV010000084.1, forward strand.
GCCCCAGCCGATCAGATACGTGGCGGCCATAACTGAGGTTAGGCTCGGAGCAACAAGATCAGAGGGTGGGAGCCGAGACCGAGTATTGATCATCGGAGGCGAGACATCGCCGTTGCTCCAAGACCCCCAAGCATCAATGAAGAACCCTCCAGTCATATCCTTGGATGTCTTCGACACCAAGATACCGCTGGCCAAGCCGGTCAAAGCACATTTCGCTGAGGTCCTTGAAGATCCCGTGGCGTGGTCTAGACTCGCTGTTGAGAAGTTCGGATCTGAGATGGTGAACGTCCATCTCACAAGCATTGATCCACTTGTCAAGGACACCAAACCTGCAGAGGCAGCCAAGACTGTTGAGGACATTCTCCAGGAGGTCAAGGTTCCGGTATCTGTGGGAGGCTGCGGGGATCCACAGAAGGATCTAGAGGTCTTCGAGAGAATCGCGGAGATGGCTAAGGGGGAGAGGCTTCTCTTCAATTCAGTCACACTCGATATGAATATCGAGAGGATTGCTAGGGCTATCAAGGAGAATGAACACGCCGTCATCGCCTTCACCCCTATGGACATGAATAAAGCCAGAGAATTGAATCGGAAACTCTTCGGACTGTTACCTAGGGATCAGATAGTCATAGATACTACGACAGCCGCGCTGGGTTACGGTCTTGACTACGCCTTCACGACTATGGAGAGGACTCGGCTTGCAGGCCTTATGGGTGACCAAGAGCTCGCCCAGCCGATGGCGTCGGGGACGACGAACGCCTGGGCTGCCAGAGAGGCATGGATGAAGATGCCCCCTGAATGGGGGCCGACAGAGCTGCGAGGCCCGATATGGGAGGCTATCACCGCCCTGACGTTGCTGCTGGCAGGAGTCGACTACTTCATGATGATGCATCCAGCAGCAGTGAGGACCCTGAAGGATACGATACAAAACCTCAGAAGCATCAAGGAGTATGAACCGGCCATTGTTGACTGGGTGAAGGTACGTCCTGTGTGGGGTTAGGTTGGTTAAGAAGAGACTGAGCCCGCTTGATGTGCAGCGTCTTCTTCCACAGACCAACTGTAAGGAATGTGGTGAGGAGAACTGCATGGCCTTTGCCACGAAGCTTGTCAACAGAGAGGCGATCTTGGATCAATGCACGCCCATCATGCAGGAGAAGCACAGGCCACAGTACGAGAGGCTCTTGGCGATGCTCCGGCCGCCTGTCAGGCAGGTAATCTTTGGTGAAGGCCCACGCCAGAAGGCGATCGGGGGCAAGTATGTACTCTACCGCCACGAGTTCACATACACCAATCCAACCGTCATTGCAGTAGACGTAACTGATGAGATGTCTGACCAGGAGTTGACTAGTCGCGTCGAAACTGTCGAGGAGTTCACTTATCGATACATAGGTCAGGACCTGAGACTCGATGCCTTAGCGATCAGGTCACTCTCAGAGGAGCCGAAGACATTTCAGAAAGTGGTTAAGAACATCGTTTCCAAGACGGATCTCCCGATTGTTCTATGCTCCATCAGCCCAGAAGTGATTGAGGCAGGTCTGGCGGCGGCCTCGATGAATAGGCCTCTGGTATACGCTGCTAATACATCAAACTGGAAGGATATGGCTGAACTCTCAATAATATATCGAACACCCCTTGTCGCTTCAGCCCCCCAAGACATGGACGAGCTGAGGAGTCTAGTCCGAACACTCGTTGAATATGGGGTCCAAGATATAGTCCTTGATCCTGGAACCTTCTCAACAGACGGCTTAGCCAGGACAGTGAACCGCTTCAGCATGATTAGACTGGCAGCTTGCAGACAAGACGATTCCCTCTTCGGCTACCCCATAATGGCGACCCCTATGGTTGTCTGGGCGAACAGGGACGAGCTTCCTGAGATTCTGAAGTGGCAGGAGGCCTGCCTGACCGCCATTCTCATAACGAGGTATGCTGACTTGGTCGTGGTCCACGGCCTCGACGGATGGTCCCTACTCCCTAACCTCATTCTCAGACAGAACCTCTACACCGATCCTAGAAAGCCTGTTGCGGTCGAGCCGGGGATCAGGACACTCGGGAAAGCAGGAACCTCCTCCCCCCTGCTGATGACCACGAACTTCGCGCTGACATACTACACTGTAGCGGCAGACATAGAATCCTTCGGCCTCGACTGCCATCTGATGGTTGTCGATAGTGAGGGGCTCTCAGTCGAGAGTGCCGTCGCAGGCAGGAAACTCACAGCCGAGAAGGTTGCTGACGCATTGAGGCAGACTGGGGTCGGGGAGAAGATAGATCATAGGAAACTAGTCATACCTGGGAGAGCGGCCAGGTTAAGCGGGGAGATAGAGGAGCTGTCTGGATGGAAGGTTCTAGTGGGCCCGCTAGACTCCTCAGGACTCCAGAAGTTCATACATGAGAAGTGGGCTGCGGTTCAGTAAGGCGA
>JAGTQV010000084.1:4655-5494 GCA_018397035.1 Candidatus Bathyarchaeota archaeon
TCGGCTGTTAAACCCTGCAAGGATGGGCCTGCAGGCGGGTTTAAATTGTCGAGGCGTGCTTGAGAGAGAAACCTCTAAGAAAACCAGTCTGCAACAGGATCGGCGATGAGGCAACTAATCCACAACGGCGTCATGATGCCCAAGCCCTACGAGGCGCGGGGGATGCACATCTTGATCAGGGGAAAGAGGATCAAACTCACACCGGTGCAGGAGGAGATGGCTGTTGCATACGCGAAGAAGATGGGGGCCGGATACGTTAAAGACCCTGTTTTCGTGAGGAACTTCTTCACAGATTTCTCAAAGGCTCTAGGGTGTAGTGAGTTCCTTGACCAGGGAGAGGTTGATCTCAGTGAGGTTATCGCGACTGTTGAGAACGAGAATGAGATGAAGCTCAGGATGAGCAGGGAAGAGAAGAAGAGACAGGCTGAGGCTAGGAAAGCCTTGAGAGCAGCGAATAAGGAGCAGTACGGCTACGCTATCGTCGATGGCGAGAGGGTGGAGATAGGTAACTACACTGCCGAACCCTCATGTATATTCATGGGGCGTGGCAAACATCCGTTGAGGGGGAGGTGGAAGCAAGGTCCGAGGCAGTGCGACATTATCCTGAACCTCTCCCCAGACGCTCCGAGACCTCCGGGCGACTGGAAGGGGATCGTCTGGGAACCCGACTGCATGTGGATAGCCAAGTGGGATGACGCACTCACCGGCAGGGAGAAGTACATATGGCTCGCAGACACCTTCACCGTCAAGCAGCAACGGGATAGAGAGAAGTTTGATAAGGCAAAGGAACTCGAGAAGATTGTTGAGAAAGTCCGGTTGCACATAGAATCGAGCCTGAA
>JAGTQV010000084.1:5520-7027 GCA_018397035.1 Candidatus Bathyarchaeota archaeon
TAGCGACCGTCTGCTACCTTATAGATCTCCTCAAACTGCGTGTTGGAGACGAGAAGGATGAGGATGAGGCGGATACCGTCGGCGCCACAACACTACGGCCTGAACACATAAAGATTTCAGATAGCGACACTGTGACCTTCGACTTCCTAGGCAAGGACTCTGTCCGATGGAAGACCGAGGTGAGATTGCCTGAGGCCGTCGTCAGAAATCTGAGGGAGTTCATCAAGGAGGCAAACTCATCGATCTTTGAGGGTGTCCGTTCCGAGGGAGTAGGCAAGTTCCTAGGCGAGGTCTCCCCTGGCCTGACAGCAAAGGTCTTTCGAACATTCCACGCGACAAAGGCTGTTAAGGAGTACTTGGCCAAGCATAACCTGGCAAAGACCGCCCCAGAATATCAGAAGAAGCATCTGGCCACGCTGGCAAATCTGCAGGCAGCGATCGTCTGCCACCATAAGAGGACGCTCCCAAAGAAATGGAGGGAGACTTTGCAGAAGAAGCGCGAACGGCTACGTAAGCTCAGAGAGAAGAAGACCAGGAAGTCCTTGCAGATGATAGAGAAGGCGAAGCTTGAACTTGAAAGGATGAAGTTAACCCGAGACTACAATCTAGGAACCTCCCTGAAGAGCTACATCGACCCTAGGGTTTACAGGGACTGGGGTAGAAGGGTCGATTACGATTGGAAGCTATACTACCCCAAGACGCTGCAACGCAAGTTTTCATGGATCGACAGACAGAGGATCTAGAGTTCGACCTGGAGTCTCCGATATGAGACTCGCTAAGCCAGAGCACGCCCGCAGCTGGGACAGAAGAGATCCTCCAGATCTTTCGGCGAACCGCAGAATCTGCATTCTTCACTAAAAGCATCCTCCAGCATATTCCTCAGCTCAAGCTTTCTCCTAGCTTCCGAGTAGGCAACAGACGCTGCGAAGTCACGCATAGCCTCCACCCTCAAGCGGCTCTGCGGATGGCACTGGAAGGCTGCAAGCACCGTGGCGAGATCAGGTTCAGCGTTGAAACCTCCGTCGACTCCGCCGACGACCTTCATGAACATCGAGATGGCCGAGTCTAGGCTCCCAGCTACGATCAAACCTGCCCTGTCAGCGCTGAGCTCTGATTCCCTATGCCAAGATAATAGCGCAAGCCTCAGAGGCAACGAGATTACACCTATCCCTGCAAGTGAGCCCGAGAAGGATATCCCGCGTTCAAGAAGCTCAGCAATGGAATGGTACATTAGGTGGTGGCTCTTTATGTGGCCCATCTCATGACCCAGCAGAGCCCGCATCTCACTCTCGGAGAGCTTCTCAGCCAGCTGCCTGTCCACCAGTATCACGGCGCTGGATTCCGTACCCGTCGTCAAAGCATTGGCTTGTCTGAGATTTCCAAGGATGACAGTCGGCAAGTTGTCAAGGGAGAGCGTCGCTGCACACTCGGAAGCTATAGACTCGATCGTCCAGCTATTCACCGCCTTCCGGATTAGCTCCTCTGTGAGAAGGTTCCAGGATCAAGG
>JAGTQV010000085.1 GCA_018397035.1 Candidatus Bathyarchaeota archaeon
CGTTGCGGCTGCACTTCTGGGGATTATGACCATCATCAGAAGTGGGAGTATTGAGGCTTCTTGTCTTGGATGTAGTTCAAGGATCATCCATCTGGTATTATTCGTTGGGTCGTCGCCAGTTATCGCTCTGTCAGGGTCTGCTACAATGCTGACATTGTAGCGTCCTGGATCGTGGCTTGACGTGTTCCAGCTGAAGTCCACTACTGATGTGCTTCCGTTGATGAGGCTGACCGTCCGCGTGGCGACTCTTGACGTGTTCGCGAAGAGGGCGGCGGAGAAGGTCTCAGGTATAGTCCCATAGTTTGCAACAGTCGCGTTGTACGTCACAACATCCCCTTGGGTTGCGGATGTCGCGTTCCCAGCCATCGAGATCGTCGCAACCTCCCTGACAGCGATTCCAGGCGGGAGGTCGACCCGAATGTCTACACGTTCAGCCCTATCGTATATTATCGTCGTCGGGCTGAGGCTCTGCACCACGGTAACCCGTCTCTGAGCTGTGACTGTGAAAACTACCACCCAGGACGTCTCAGCCAGTATCTGGGGGATCTGCCAGAAGATAATGCCTCCGGTCGTTGAGTTCGGAGGATGAGTAGCATCGTTATTGTAGGTTACAAGTGAGGTCGGCAGGTTCTCTGTGATGCGGACGTTGTTCGCTGGAGGACCACGGAGTTCAGCTGAGATCTGGAGGTATATTTCCTCTAGGTCGGAGCTTGTTGGTGCGAAGTAGTACTTGCCCTTCCCCGCATTCGCTATGCTCTGCAGGAGGGTCGCATTTACAGGGTCAGGTCCGGCCCCACCAAGCCCAATCGTGTATATCACTATGTTGTTGTTGGCGGCGTTCTGGGCCAACTCTACAAACTTCGAGGCGGAGGTTATGCCAAGGGTCGGTCTGCCGTCTGTCATGAAGAGTATAGCCCGTCTCGCATCGGATCTCCCTTTGGCTGTGACTTCCTGGATGCTCTTCTGCAAGGCAGCGTAGAGGTTTGTAAGGCCGTAGGGGGGGATTATAGCGTCTATAGCCTGCTTGAGCGCAGCCTTGCCGGCAGCGTCTGTGAAGGTGAAGTCCTTCTGGACAGTTGCCTGTTCACTGAAGACGATGACCATAGAGCGGTCTGTAGGCTTCTTCTGGTCTTCGATGAAGGCTTTTGCCGCCGCCTTAGCATCCTCAAACTTCTGGCCGTACATGCTTCCAGTCCTGTCTATCACCAAGCAGGAGTCTACTGGTCCAGTGACTCCCCCGCCCCCAGTTACTGTTATGTTTATCTTGACAGTTAGGGTCTGGCCTGGCAAAGCAACGTTGGGCGTGATCGTCTTTATGGTGATCACGGTGCCCACCTCCTGCGCCTGGACGACCGGTAGAGGATCTAATGAGGCTGTGAGGATAAAGATCAACAGGAGGACCTTGACACGTAAGAGAAATGTATAGAGATCCATCCTCGACCAGTTTATAGTTATGCTGCTCTCCAGTATTAATCAGTTGTCGTTATCAGAACGGGGCTTCGAACCTTTGGGAAGGATGAAGGCCATGGGCAGGGCTGGTCTCTAACTCATGCTCACCCCAGCTTCAATGGAGGCTGCCCACTTCAATAAAGACTCAAATGCGAGCTGCCTATTGACTGCATGCTGGACTGGCAAGCATCTGTAAGCGCCTATGAATTGATGAACCCCCACAATACAGGGGGAATCTACTTGGCGTCTGGAGCTGCATGAGGTTGCTCAGTATCCCCTCAGACGTGGAAGGTTCTTCAGACGTTGTCTTGAGTGCGTAGCGGTGAATATTCGCATAAGAAGAAATGTCGTGAGTGTGGCGCAAAGATCCTGTGCTGACGAGTCACTATGCCGAAGTCTAAGGCCTCTTCTCTCAATCCTTTGATCTCCTAGACCGTTGCCTTTTCGATGTTCAGGAACCCTAGTGTTGTCCTACACAGATCACGCCACTCGATGCTGGCTCAAGGTAGGATTGCCCATCGACCCAAACCGCAGATAGCTTGGACACCTCCTGGACCTCGTCAAGTATCTCGATAGTGACGACGCCTTTCGACAGTCCCACCGTGACCTCTTTTGTCCACGCTCTGTCTGCTCCTGCTGGAACCCTAAACCTTGCATTACCTTGTTCCACGAGCACTTTGACGGTGTCGGTTCTCTGGAGGTCGACCTTGCCATCCTCATCTATCGCCCTGATCTCGATCGGGGTCACCTGTCCTTGTGTGATCGCTGACGGAACCACAATGATTAGCCTCACAGCAGATTTGGGTGCAGTGTTTGCTTCAGAAGGTTTCTCTTGAGGCTTCGATGCCCAGATGTCCGACAGAGATATGATCAGATTGCTTCCTGAGATTGTGTTCTTGACCTCGGTAGGAGGATATTCTGTACAGGCGCCGCTTATGCCTTTCAGTGTCTCAGCAAACCATCTGGTTCCGCATACACTGCAGACAGCTTGATCTGCATCGAACCAGAAGGATTCGGACTCGCACGGCTCGCATAGCCTTATGGTTGTGACGATTCTCCCTGAGGGTGCGACATAAGCCATCATAGGAATAGCCTCGCCGGCCTGAACATAGTCGAAGACGACGTACCGGTCCGATTGAACCTCTGCCAGCGACAAGAAGAGGTTGTTTCTTTCTACTGCATACCGGATGCGTGTCGGCTTTGATGGGAGACTGTACTGAATACCCATTCCAGCTGGTTCAGCCCCGGATCTCTGCATATTTGTGATATAAGTCCCCGCGACTGCCCCTGTCACAACAAGTAGCACTAATACGGCTAGGATCTTGTAGTCGCGTCTTCTGCCACCGTTGATGGTTCCCCCTTCTTTTCCCTGACTCAGAATTCTCACCTCCTACCAGATGGGCTGGTACGTCACACCAGTACACCGAGTTATGCAAAAACGTGTTGCGTTCAGGCTACCCGCAAATTCGCCCAGTGACGTAGGCTCCTCTGCACCTCTCAACTCGCCCGTACCGCAGCACCCCGCTCTCTAGGATGCTCCACACTCCAACATCAAGATGATCGGCCGCAGAGACCACACCCGATCCCAAAACAAGACCGTATCGACCCTGAACCGCAATACCACAGAAAGACGCTCACATGCGCTTTACAGCACCTTGCCACCAATATGAAGCTTTACCGAGCGACAAAAAGTTAGCCCCCGAAGAGAGCGATGCGTGATCGCACGCAAGGAAGAAGCGCACACAAACATTTATATATGCAAAAGAGGCTGTAAAGCTTTACAGTAAATGCAAAACATTGGAGACATTGATGATGTTCCTACGAATAGTAGCGCGATCATTCAACAGAAGGAGACCGCGAATCGCGGTCGCAGTGATCGCAGTACTGATGGGGGCATCCATGACTAGCGGACTACTTACAGTCTCGACTGGGATCGAAGACAAACTTGCCAAGGAGTTCAGAAGGTTCGGCTCAAACATCTTGGTTATCCCCCGTTCGGATACGATAGAGCTAGGGTTTCCAGGTATCAGTTTTGGCTCAGTGAGTGAGCAGCGATACATCGACGAGAGCGACCTGTGGAAAATAAAGAAGATAGATGAATGGAGCGCAAATGTGCTTGGCTTCGCCCCGATGCTATATCAAGTTGTCCAAGTCGAACATGAAGGCAACGTCCAGAGAGCTGTACTTACAGGGACCTATTTTGACCGTGCATTTCCCGACCTCACTAAGGCTGGAGAGATATGGAGTACAGGGATCAAGAAGATTGCCTCCTACTGGAATGTTGAAGGCAACTGGATCGAAGACGATGATAATGGGAGTGTTCTAGCAGGTGTTTCAGTTGCTGAGAAGTTGAAGCTGAAACTCGGGGACAGCATATACGTAAGCTACGAAAATCCTGAGACAAAGTCCACAACCACGGAACAGCTGAGTGTCGCAGGTACAGTAAGTACTGGTGGTTCAGAGGATTCACAGCTCTTTGTACCTCTTTCTGTAGCCCAGAGAATCAGTGGACGGCTTGGGAAGGTTCATTCAGTTCAGGTCAGCGCACTCTGCGTTGAGTGCCCAGCGGAGCTCATAGGCGCTGAGATAGAAAAGAAGCTGCCCTACACACAGGCGAAGACTGTGAAACAACTTGTAAGAGCTGAAGAAATGATAATGGATCAACTAGGACAGATGATGCTCCTGATCACAGTAGTTGCGCTGGTGGCTTCTGGGACGACTGTGACGACGACGATGATGACCACCGTCATGGAACGCAGAAGAGAGATCGGATTGATGAAGTCTATCGGCGCTGAGAACTCGACCATAGCATCCATATTCCTCGCTGAAGCAGTAATCGTTGGTGTTACCGGAGGATTCCTCGGGTACGGCTTAGGTAACGTCTTGGCACAGCACATAGCAGAAAGTGTCTTCAGCGCACCGATCACACCCCTGCTCACAATTCTACCGGTGACCGTGGGAATCTCACTATCGGTAGCCGTCTTGGCCAGTACGCTCCCAGTGAGAAGGGCGATACGCATAGACCCAGCGATCGTGCTGAGAGGCGAATAGATGATGATGGGCAAACCCAAGATAATACTGAAGTCCGTCACGAAATACTACGACGCTTACACATGCGCTCTGAGCAACATCGACCTTACTATATCAGAAGGCGAGTGGGTCTCCATAATCGGACCCTCCGGCTCCGGAAAGACTACCCTCCTCAACATGATGAGCGGCTTAGACACTCCCACCTCTGGCACAATCAACATCAATGGCACTGATCTAACAGGCCTAGGTCAGAAGATGCTCGCCAAGTTTCGCCGCGAGAACGTCGGGCTGATATTTCAACAACATCATCTGATCCCCTACCTAGATGCACTTGAGAACGTCATGACGGCGCAGTACTTCCACGGCAAAGTAGACAGGGAGATAGCTCGCGAAGCGCTTGAACGTATGGGTCTGGGCCAAAGACTCAAGCATCGCCCTGCTCAACTCTCCGGTGGTGAACAACAGCGAGTATGCATCGCAAGAGCCCTAATCAACGATCCTGAGATCATCCTGGCAGACGAGCCTACAGGCAATCTCGACATGAAAAACGGCGAGATAGTTATGGGGATTATCAAACAGCTTGTTGACGAAGGACGTACCCTAGTCATAGTCACACATAACATGGACATCGCTAAACAGGGAAGACGTACAATACAGCTGGTCGATGGGAAGATCTCCACCGATTCATCCCGACAAACACATAATCCTCTTGAGACAAGCGTAGGCCGAAAAGCGAACTCCCCTCCAACCTCTACTGGCAGCGCAAGGAGGTGATACTGAGATGACTGGAAGGAACACTCCAAAGGTATGCCAGAGATGCGGTGCTAGTGTCAAGCCTGCGAACTATTCCAAGCATATGTCACGTGTCCATGGCATCAATGTTGACAAGAAGGCAAAATCTGGAGGGAGAAACGTGATCGCGGCGATAGTCTTGGTAGTGTCGATAGGAGTTGCGTTAAGCTACGTTACAACTTCCAAGAATACTCCTGCAACAAGCGCTCCAGTCGTAAGTTCACCTTCTTCCACATCCTCTCAGACCGATGATAACGTGGTGAGGATCTCCATCTCGGAGGTGACTGCTGCCGCCAAGTGGTACTCATATGACTCTGATGGTGTGAGAGTCAGGTACTTCCTAGCCAGAGGTTCCGATGGGAAGATCCACCTTGGCGCGGACGCGTGTGATGTCTGCTACAAGAACAAGAAAGGCTACCGCCAAGAAGGGGCTGTGATGACGTGCAACAACTGCGGACGGACTTTTGCAATAAACAGCTTGGGGACACAGAACCTGTCGGGAGGCTGCTGGCCAAGCTACATTCCAATGAGGATCGATGGTGACCATGTGGTCATTGAGAGGTCAGACTTAGATGCAAAGCAGTTCATGTTCAGATAGCAGCTCGCAAGGACGTAGGCAAAGCTTATGACTGAGCACACTTACTATTGGCGTAAAGCATTAGCATGATCATACGCATAAGTTGAAATGATCCTTGGAAGTCAAGAAGATCCGCATGGAAAAGAGCGGACTTGAGACTGTATTCAGCTCACTGGAAGCGGACATAATGCGCTCACTCTGGAGAAAGAGCCCTCTAAGAGTCAAGGAGCTCCACCGGGAACTGGGAAGAAGACACAACGTCGCTTTAACAACCATAGCGGTTACGATGGATCGACTCTACGAAAGAAAGATTGTCGAAAGAAAGATTGAAACGGGGCGCGGTGGCCTACATTACCTATACTATCCCTCCAGAACCAGGGAGGAGTTTGAGAGATCACTGATCGACCAGACGGTCAACAAGCTGATCGAAGTCTTTGGAAAGACCGCTGCATCTTACTTCGATGAAAGATTCAAGAGCGGCAGGAAAAAAGTAGGATCAAGGCTGACGTCGTGAGCCTTCTTGAGTTTAGCCGACTTCGGGAACTGCCTGCTCTTCTGCCTAACCGTCCCCCAAGTCCTCCCAATCCTGCTGGGCACAGTCGCAGCTGGATCGCTGAGTTTCCTTTTGCTTAAGCTCCCCAGTTTCAGCGGTAGTATTCGCTTGGCACTAACATATCTACACATAACATCTTTCATATTTCTAATAGGAACGATTTCAATATCGATGACTTGTGGCATGCTCCTCATCAACCTATTTCTGCCCGCGGTTCCCATCCTACTCTCTGCAGGGATGTTTACGACATATCTTTTTGGACCACGACTCTACCTGTCATCGCTCAGTGCACGAGAAATCAGAGACGGCGAACTTGCTGAATGGCTAGTCAACTTCACCAGAATGGTCGGAACTAGGACGCCAACTCTCTATACGACGGATAGAATTGAGTATGCTGCATTCTCGATCCATGGCAGGAAACCGGGTGTTTGCATCTCGAAACGAGTCT
>JAGTQV010000086.1:0-6233 GCA_018397035.1 Candidatus Bathyarchaeota archaeon
ATAAGTGGGGACGGCATAGGTCCAGAGCAGACAGAGGCTACATTGAGAGTCCTTGAGGCGGCCCAGCAAAGGTTTGGGCTCGACCTGGAATATACTTTCGTCGATGCAGGTGATGAGTGCTTCAGGAAGAGAGGTGAAGCCCTGCCTAAGGACACGATCGAGGCTATTAAGGCTGCTGACGTGGTGTTGAAGGGGCCTGTTGGAGAGCTGGCTCGAGACGTGGTAGTGGTCTTGAGACTGATGTTCAAGCTCTACGCTAACATCAGGCCTGTCAAGGCGTATCCGAGGATAGAATGCTTGAGACCAGACATTGACATGGTGATAGTCCGCGAGAATACTGAGGACGTATACAAGGGGATAGAGTTTGAGCTGGACGACTCAGCCGTCGCCCTGCGCATCATCACATCAGAAGGCTCAAGGAACATCGTAGACCATGCCTTCAGGCTCGCGAGGCGCAGAATGAAGCGGAAGGTGACGGCAGTACATAAAGCCAACGTGATGAGGGTGACGGATGGCTTATTCAGGAGGGTCTTCCAGGAGACCGCCAGGCAGTATCCAGAAATCAGCGCAAACGAGATGTATGTCGACGCGGCTGCGATGAATCTTATAAGGGCCCCGCAGGAGTTCGACGTGCTGGTGACGACGAACATGTTCGGGGACATCCTCTCCGATGAGGCAGCTCAGCTGGTCGGTGGACTGGGAGTCGCACCCTCAGCCAACATCGGAAAGGACTTCGCACTGTTTGAGCCTGTCCATGGATCAGCACCAGACATCGCTGGGAGACAGTTGGCTAATCCATGCTCTATGATACTCTCATCCAAGATGATGTTTGAGTACTTCGGCGAGAGGGATGGCGGCGGGGAGTGGCTGGATGCTGCGGAGGCCATCGAGGAGGCGTTCATCAATAACCTAAAGTCAGGCGTCACCACCCCTGATCTTGGTGGAAGAGCCAAAACCCTAGAGGTTGGCGAGGCGATAGCGAAAAGGATACTTGAAGGGTAGAGGATGAAGATCGAGGAAGGAACCGTAAGAGTATTTGATACCACCCTGAGAGATGGTGAGCAGACCCCTGGCGTCTCACTCACCCCAGAGGAGAAGCTTGAGATAGCCATAAAACTGGATGATCTAGGCGTTGACACGATTGAGGCCGGCTTTCCGATAGTATCGGCAGGTGAGCTTGAGGCCACCAAGCTCATGGTCAAGCAGGGGCTCAGAGCCAGTGTCTGTGGGCTCGCTCGAGCACGTCAGGAGGACATCGATGCCGCCTTGGACTGTGAGGTCCCATACGTCCACGTCTTCATAGCTACTTCAGAGATCCACATGAAGCATAAGCTGCAGATGAGCAGGGAGCAGGTTCTGGAAGCGACGACAAAGTGGGTGGACTACACAAAAGATCACGGAGTCATCGTGGAGTTCTCTCCTGAGGATGCAACCCGGACGGACCCGGCCTTCCTAAGCCAGATACTGGAAGCAGCCGAGTCAGCCGGAGCAGACATAATCAATATGCCCGACACAGTCGGGACAGCGACTCCTGAGAGCATGTTCCAGATGATATCACGGGCAGTATCCACAGTTAAGATACCGATAAGCGTCCACTGCCACAACGACTTCGGCCTCGCCGTCGCCAACTCACTCGCGGGCATACGTGCTGGAGCTTCACAGGCCCACGTCACGGTAAACGGTCTCGGTGAGAGGGCTGGAAACGCGTCCCTCGAGGAGTTCGTGGTCGCGCTCCACCTACTCCACAAGAAGAAGACAGGGGTCAACACCAGATTGCTATACGAGACCTCAAGACTAGTCTCCAGACTGACAGGTGTGCCTGTACAGCCGAATAAGGCCATAGTCGGCGAGAACGCCTTCGGTCATGAGTCAGGAATACATACGCATGGAATGCTCAAGAGCCCTCTAACCTACGAGCCGATCGACCCTGAACTAGTCGGCCGCAGAAGATGGTTCCAGGCTGGCAAACATGCGGGGGGCCACGGCCTAGCTGCCAAGCTGGCTGAATACGGCCTCCACCCGACAATGGAGCAGATGAAGGAGATAACGAGACGAGTAAAAGAGATAGGTGACAAAGGGAAGATGGTTACCGACGCAGACCTCTCAGCAATAGCGACCGCGGTAATCGGGGGAGTCTCCGAAGAGAAGAAGGTCATCGATTTGAAGAACATCACGGTCGTCACGGGGACGGCCCTCGTGCCAACATGCTCTGTCAAGATAGTCGTCGACGGGAAGGAGTACATTGCAGCAGAGACTGGGGTGGGTCCTGTTGACGCTGCCATCAGGGCCATCCATAAGATAATCGGCCCCCTAGCCGACGTCAAACTGAAGGAGTACCGGCTGGAGGCGACGACGGGCGGTTCAGACGCCTTAGCCGAAGTGCTCATCAAAGTTGAAGACCGGGACGGCAACATCGTCTCAGCCAGGTCTGCCAGGGAGGATGTTGTACTCGCCAGCGTCGAGGCGATGATCGAGGGGATCAACAAGACTCTGATAAAAAGCAGAGTTAGGGCTGCGAGAGACTAGCCACCCATACCTGATGCAGCCTCTTCAAGAAAAGGCTACAGTGACTGATGTGGCGAAGTATAAGATAGCAATCCTCCCAGGAGACGGGATCGGCAGAGACGTCATGGACGCTGCGAGGATAGTGCTCAGGAGATTAAGGCTCGACGCGGAGTACTTGGAGGGCGATATCGGGTGGGAATTCTGGAGGAGCGAAGGCGACCCACTGCCGCAGAGGACCCTGAGGATGCTTGAGCAGACGGATGTCTGCTTGATGGGGGCGATAACATCAAAACCGAATTATGAGGCTCAGCTTGAGCTCGACCCTAGACTGAGGGGTGGAGGGTACGAGTACTACAGTCCTATCGTGAGGCTACGTCAGGAGTTTAATCTTCACACTAACATAAGGCCGTGCAAGAGTTACAGGGGAAACCCGCTAAACTACAGAGAGGGGATAGACATAGTCGTATTCAGGGAGAACACTGAGGGCCTGTATAGCGGTGTTGAGTTCCATCCTCTTCCTCAGGAGTTGAAGGCTTGGCTGCTTGAACATCATCAGAAGATGAGGAGGTTCGAGTCTACACCTGCCGATGAGATCGCCGTCTCGATGAGGATAATGACAAAGAAGGCGTGCAACAAGATCTTGACAGGCGCGTTTGAGTACGCGAGAAAAAGGAACTACCGAACTGTTACTGTAGTGGAGAAGCCTAACATACTCAGGGAGACCGGCGGCCTCATGCTCAGAGAAGCGCGTGAGGTCGCTAAGCGTTATCCTGAGATCAGACTTCAGGAGAAAAACATAGACGCGGTCTGCATGTGGCTTCTGAAGAATCCTTTAGAATACTCGGTCCTTGTAGCCGAGAACCTCTTCGGAGACATAGTCTCCGACCTATGTGCACAGTTGATCGGGGGTCTTGGATTCGCTCCGAGTGGGAACATCGGCGATGACTACGCCGTCTTTGAGCCGGTCCACGGTTCTGCTCCAAAGTATGCAGGCCAGTACAGAGCCAATCCTCTGGCTATGATACTCTCTGTGATGATGATGCTTGAATACCTAGGAGAGTATTCCTTGGCAAGAGATGTTGAGAAAGCAGTTGCAGACGTCATCGCGGAGGGCAAAGTTAGAACCTACGACATGGGGGGCAGCAGCAGCACACTTGAGATGGCGAATGCCGTCGCTGACAAGATATCAACGCAATCGAAAAAGGCTTAGCGAACATAACCATAATAGCTTCACAACGCACACCCGACCTAAAGAATTCATGAGCCAGACTTCAAATTATCAGGTTCTAGCAAGGAAGCTCCATGCTTCAGCAGAAGATGAATCGTGGTCCAGATAGGAACGTTTGAGGTTTAAGCGTCCAGCATCTCAATAACCACGCCTTCATGCGGGTGAGTGTCAAAGTTGACTTGATAGGCTTTTGCCTCAATAGCCTACTGCGCTTGTTCACGGTAGACGTAGCATAATGCGCTTGATATCAGGATGAGGACGGCTCCAGCTGCGACCATCGGAGAACCTGCCACCAAAGCCGTGCTGACTAGGACAGCGCCTATGACTAAGCCTCTCACCCCTGCCCTGGCAAGTTTCTTCCTTGACATCATGTGGAAGCAATCGAACCCAAGGATCGCCCCCAATACCGTTATCACGGTGGCCACCAAGGAGATGTACGGAAGAGGCTCCCGAATCCTGAGTGGATACACCGTCGCTATGGGGAGTCCTAGAATCGCTGTTGCAAGAACGATCGCGGACCCAAGTAGAAAGAAGATGGCAGCAAGGTCAAGCAAGGTCTTCCTGCTGAATGCCTCAGACATATTTGATCAACCCTCTTGGGCACCCTCTATCGTATTTAGAGTTTTCCAGAGTCATCGCTGAATGGAAAAGGTGAAATCGTAGCTCTACTGATACACCTTAAGTAAGTCTTTCAAGAGAAAATCCCTAAACCTGACACGACATCACCTAGAATTGGAGGCAGGCATATGGAGGTCTCAGAGCTGATGAACATCTTGCAGGCAACCCTCGGCTCAGTAGTGATGATCTCCAGTTCAGCGCTGATCTGCTTGATAATTCAGACTCGATATGGAAGGGTTGTAGACAGAATCCGCCATCTACTAGCTGAGCGCCGAAACCTCCAGCAGGATGTGGCTAAGGAGCAAGCGACAGCCGCTGACACCGACTTCATCATGGGCAGGCTTAGGAATATAGACGCCCAGATAGAGCTTCTTCTAAGGAGAGGCTTGAAACTGAAGCGAGCCCTCTTCTTGACTTTCTCAGCGGTCTTCTCATTCATCTTCACTTCCTTCCTGACACTCATAGGTACAGCCATCGGCACCGCCATCATAATCCCACTGGTGGCATTGACGTTTTTCCTTGGAATGTTCTTTCTACTCATAGGGGCAGTGACGACAGTTAATGAGATAGCGAACTCATACGATGCTATCTCGAGAGAGGTGAAGTTTGCAAGGTCTGAGATCTCAAGATCATATCCGGAGAGGATCGTTGAACCGACGGCCTAGCCTGAATTGGAGAAACACTCTCCATGTCAGGCGCTCCTTCCAGGAATACCCTCAGAGAAAGTTGCATGCTTTAAAGAAGTTCATCGCGGCGCACTACTCCCCAGAGATGTCTTCTCTCTGTGTCTCTTCTCCAACTCCTTGAATACCTCTTCAATAGCGATACGCCTCGATGCCAGATAAACCATCGAGTGAAAGAGCAAGTCTGACACCTCTGATATTATTGAGGCCTCGCTCTTCCTGGCCGCCTGAACGACCTCCTCGGACTCTTCCCTGATCTTGTCGAGGATGGCCTCCTCACCCTTGCTGGTCAGACTCTTGACATAAGATCTCTCATCCCCACTTCTTATCCGCTCAAGTATCGTCTCGTAGACCTTCTCCAGTATGGTGGAGGTCGGCCCTCCCTCTTCTTCCTCCAAGACAGGGTTGTGGAAACAGCTCATCCTGTTGGTGTGGCAGGCAGGGCCTATCTGCTGAACCTTGATTAAGACTGCGTCACCGTCACAGTCCAGACTTAGGTTCTCGACGATAGAGTAGTGGCCTGACTCCTCACCCTTCATCCAGATCCTCTTCCTAGATCGGCTCCAGAAGTGAGTCTTGCCTGTTAGAAGGGTCAAGAGCAACGCCTCCCTATTCATATATGCTTGCATAAGCACTATGCCGCTTGAGGCGTCTTGGACGACAGCCGGAATCAGGCCTCCCCCTTTCCTGAAGTCAACCCTCTCAGCCAGCTCCTCAGCAGCCTTTCTATCCATCAGCAAAGCCATAGATCTCCCAACACCAGTCTAGAGTCTTACATGAACCCCATGCATCGAAAGATACTTCTTAACATCCAGGATTGGGTGCTTCCCTCTGTGGAAGATCGAGGCTGCCAATGCAGCGTCAGCAGACCCTTCGACAAGTACCTGTCGTATGTGTTCGGGCTGGCCAGCCCCTCCGCTACCAATCACCGGAATGCTGACGCTTTCAGCAACCGTCCTGGTGAGTGGGATGTCGTAGCCGAGCTGGGTTCCGTCATAGTCCATGCTTGTAAGAAGTATCTCCCCTGCCCCCAACTCTTCTACATGTTGCGCCCACTCGACTACGTCTTTCCCCGTGGCTCTTTTCCCCCCCTCAACATATACTTCCCACCAGCAGGCTCCCTCAGGCGTCTCGACGACTTTCCTGTCGACCGCTCTCTCATAAACTCTCTTTGCATCTATAGCCGCTACGATGCACTG
>JAGTQV010000086.1:6246-6767 GCA_018397035.1 Candidatus Bathyarchaeota archaeon
TCTGCAGCCTCTTTGATGATGCTTGGGTCCCCAACGGCTGCTGTGTTCAGCGACACCTTATCAGCACCTGCGTCAAGAGTCTCGCTGATGCTCTCCACAGAGTAGATCCCTCCACCCACGATGAAGGGTACGAACAGGACCTCGGCGGTCCTGAGTACTGCATCTAGAAGGGTCTTCCTCTTCTCCAGTGAGGCGGTGATGTCCAGAAACACTACCTCATCAGCGCCTTCCCTTCCGTAGGCCTCGGCCAGGACTGCAGGGTCTCCCTCTTCCCTAAGATTGATGAACTGGACTCCTTTGACCACCTTTTCCTCCTTGACGTCTAGGCAGGGGATTATCCGCTTAGCCAGCATCACCAGCGACCTTGAGGGCTTCTCTTAGGCTGAATCTGTTCTCATACAGTGCCGTGCCAACTATGACGCCCTGGACGCCTGTCTTGGCCAAGGCGGCGATGTCTTCCAGGTTCCCCACACCTCCTGAGGCTATGACCGGTATGGTCACTGAACGGACCAGCACTCAGT
>JAGTQV010000087.1:0-304 GCA_018397035.1 Candidatus Bathyarchaeota archaeon
AGCCACCTTCATACTCGCAGCAGCCGCTATGCTCGGCGAGAGTGTGATGGTGAAGGGCCTCGACCCGCATGATACTCAAGCAGACCGGGAAGTCCTGAGCCACCTAGCAAGGATGGGTTCAGACATAAAGGTGAGTGAAGACGGTATCACCGTCAAGCGGGCTGAACTCCACGGCTGTAAGCTCGACCTTAACAATACACCTGACGCGCTGCCGGCGATCTCGGTCCTTGGATGCTTTGCAGAGGGCGAGACGACCATCAGGAACGTCGCCCACGCCCGAATAAAAGAGACCGACAGGATAAGG
>JAGTQV010000087.1:316-6679 GCA_018397035.1 Candidatus Bathyarchaeota archaeon
GAGCTCTCCAAGATGGGAGCCAGAATCAAGGAGGCTGAGGATGGGCTGATCATCGAGCATAGCGAGCTCTCAGGAGCCAGACTCGACGGCCACGGGGACCACCGTGTCGTGATGGCCTTGAGCCTGGCAGGCCTCATCGCTGAAGGCAGAACGGTCATCGAGACGGCTGAGGCTATAAGAGCAACATTCCCCAACTATATCGAAGTGATGAGGAGTCTAGGCGCAGATATGAGGATGGAGGATTGATCGGTTGCTCGGGAATACTTTCGGCAGAGTCTTCAGAGTCACGACATGCGGCGAGTCCTACGGTATCGGGAAGGGGAGCGGCCTCGCAGTCATCGTCGACGGCGTCCCACCTGGCATGAGAATCACAGATGAGATGATCCAGAAGGAGATGGATAAGAGGCGGCCGGGCCAAGGCCAACTCGACTCACCCAGAAAGGAGACCGACCAGGTACACATATTCGCCGGGATAGGGCAGGACGGCGTCACAACAGGAGCTCCAGTAGGTATGATAGTCTACAACGTTGACACACAGCAGGTACATATAGACCAGTACCGGGACTACAAAGACCTGATCAGGCCTGGCCACGCAGAGTATACGTACTTCCTGAAGTATGGGGAGGCTGCTGACTGGTGCGGTGCAGGCAGAGCCTCTGGCAGAGAAACTGTCGGCAGAGTAGCCGCAGGCGCCCTGGCAAATATCATCCTTGCACGCGATAACATCGAGGTTGTCGCCTACACTAAGGAGTGCATGGGGATCAGGGCTAGGGAGATGAGTTTCGAGGAGATAAAGCGGAACTACCGGAAGAACGAGATAAACTGTCCAGACCTCGAAGCGGCCGAGAGGATGATAGAGAAGGTTCTCGAAATCAAGGCGGAAGGGGATACGGCAGGAGGGGTCATCGAGCTCATCATCCATAATATCCCAGCCGGCCTCGGTGAACCGGTCTTCGACAAGTTCAGCGCGATGCTGGCTCATGGAATAATGAGCATCGGCGGGGTTAAGGGGGTAGAGTTCGGAGCCGGATTCAAATGCAGCAACATGAAGGGTTCAGAGTTCAACGACCACCCATATCTGGAAGGTGGGAAGGTGAGGTTCAAGACGAATAATGCAGGCGGCGTGCTCGGGGGTATAACGAACGGTGAGGACGTCGTCGTCCGCGTCGCAGTAAAACCTACACCAACGATCTCGATCGAGCAGCCCTCGATCAACATGATGACTATGAGGGAGGAGAGGCTGAAGCCCATAACGAGACGGGACCCAACCCTCCTCGGAAGGATCTACGCAGTCATCGAGGCGATGGCTGCCATCACGACCGTCGACGCATTGTTCCTGGACCGCGGCTGGGAAGGAATGGCGAGACTCGACAAAAGATGGGTGGACCTCAAAAGGAGTCGTGAACCACCACCCGTCAGGCATACCTGAAACCCAACTCAATTCCAGGTAACGTATCGACTTAGACCCAGGCTGTCGAGGATGGAACGATTAACCTACCTGAGGAAGCAGATCGACGAGGTTGACAGGCAGATACTCGACCTGCTGAGGAGGCGGCTGACGATAGCAGAGGAGATCGGCAGGGTGAAGGTTGAGAATAGGTTGCCTACTAGAGATGAGGAGAGGGAGAGAGAGGTGCTGGAGAGAGCTGCCTCGAAGGCTGAGGCTGACGGAATAGACCCTGAACCTGTCAGACGCATCTTCACGGAGATCATCAGGCTCTCCACCGAAGCCCAGAAGAGGACGTGACAGGAGATACCGGAGTCTACAAGACCAGACCGCAGGCTAACTGGTATGGACCGAGTGACGCAGACTGGAGAGGCGACTCTCAGCCTGGTCGGTGGAGCCGGCAGGATGGGGCTCCTCCTAGCAAGACTCCTGAAGGGGAGATTCACAGTAAAGATTGTGTCAAGGGATCCTGAGAGAGCGAAGGAGGCGGCAGATCTCGTTGGGGCGGGGTGGGCTCAGATCGAGACAGCTCATGAGAGCGACGTCGTGGTTGTGGCAGTTCCGATCGACCGGACTGTGGAGGTGTGCAGGAGCCTCGCTGAGAGGATGAGGCCGCACTCCCTCCTTGTCGACCTCGCATCTGTGAAGACTGGGATAACGTATACAGTAAGGGACTCGACACCACCCACGATCGAGTATCTCAGCCTCCACCCCCTCTTCGGACCTCAAGTACAGGATATAGCAGGCAAGAGGCTCATCGCGGTAGAGGCGAGAGGAGGCTCGATGACTGAATCATTCCTCAGGGTACTGCAGGATCTGGGCGCTAGGATATGGAGAGCCACTGTCGAGGAGCATGATAGAGCCATGGCGGCTGTACAGGTCCTCCATCACCATGCGCTCCTGACCTTCGCCTCGACTCTGGGCCAGGTCGCCTCGAACTCAGACCTCTCACCATATGTTACAGAGTCCCTTGAGAGGACGATGCAGAACCTGAAGAGTATGCAGGAGAACTGGGAGACGATACTCCTGATACAGAGGTGTAACCCTCACGCCAGGCGTGTCAGGGAGGCCTTTGCAAAAGCAGCGGCTGATCATCTTGAGCTCGACGAGCACTCCAGGGTCAACCTCAGACGGTCAATCATGATCCTGGGATCGAGGGATGATGACCGATCCGGCTGAGTCCAAAAACGTTATACACCCATGAACTGCTACTCTAGTGTGGTGTCATTCGATTGTGCGAATCATCTGAGGAACCTAGATGGAGTACATGGCTCATCTTCAACTGCACCAACTACCAGGAGCACGACGAGGAATCTGAGATCGGTATGGCCATTATAACGAACCGGCTGAGGGCCCCGCAGGTCATGGCGACGATGGAGGATCGGGTCTGCAGTCTCTGCGGCGCACCCTTCGAGAATATCGGTGAGGAGAGCGCACTGACGCCCTACCTGGCCCATGACATAGAGCGCTTCAAGTCATGCGGGTACGCTGTACTGAAGGATGACGAAGTCACAGGGTGAAGGGGAGCGTCGAATCTCAACCTGACTATAGTCCACCTCTCCCCACCCTTCTCTTAATCTCCTCCTTGAGTATTGCATCGACGTAAGCAGGCTCAGCTCTGCCCCTGACCTCGGCCATTATCATGTTCATCAGCCTCCCCGCAGAGGCTTGGCCGTGCTCCTGCAGGAGCGTCTGGTTCCTGTCCAGGAGCATGCTGATCCTCCTCTTCAGCTCCTCCTCACCCATCATGCTTACCCCCAGCTTCTCTACAGCTTCATTCACAGTCGACTCCGGCCTCTCAGCCAGCCACTTGAGGATTTCCGGAACAGCCTCCTTCGCGGTCAGGCCTGAGTCTACGGCCCTGAATACCTCCATCATCCTGCTGTCGGTTAGAGCTTCGACCTGGACACCCTCCCTCTGCAGGCTCTTGAGAACCTCGGTCAGGATCGTGGCGATGAAGGAGGCTGAGATCCTGGTGGTCCTCGCCAGATCCTGAAAGAGCAGGAGATAGCCTGAGTCCAGTAGTTGCTCTGCCAGTTTCCTGTTGATCTTGTAGGTCTGCATGAGCTGGGCAGCGACCTCCCCAGGCAGGGGTGGGAGGTTCCTCTGGAGCATGGCAAGCCTCTCCTCCGTTATCACCAAGGGTGGCACGTCGGTCTCAGGGTACATCCTGGCTGCGCCCGGCCTCGGCCTCATATACCTGGTTGTGCCGTCCTCTCTGGCTGCACGAGTCTCCTCAGGAACACCCCTCAGACACTCCCGAGCCCTCTCCACGACAGCCTTGAGGGCTTGACTCGCCCTCTCCTGCGTGTCAGCGATGAATACGACAGCATCATCCTCAGCTGCGCCTGTTCGCCTCCTCAGCTCCTGGACCTCTGAGGCTGATATCCCGTAGTTAGGGAGCTCATCTGTGTGGAAGATGCCGCCGACCCCACCCCAGAAGACAGCTCTATGAGCCATCTCGGTCCCTAGCCTGACACCCTTCTGCAGCTCCATTCCGACCAGTCCTGCGAATCTTGGAAGTTTGACCGCTAGGACTAAGCCGCCCCTCTGAATGGCCGAGGCTAGGACTCTTGAGGCTGTTCCGGAGAAGACGTCTGTGACATCATGGAAGACGTCTCTAAGATCCTCCTCCTCGAGACCTCTTGACTTGAGCTCCTCCTTCACCTTCAGGAGTGAAAGCTGCCTCGCCACCTCCCCCTTCACAACCTCCGCTATCAGGTCAAGCTGCTGCACACCCTTGATCTCTATGAGTGCCCCATCCCTCGTCGAGACGTTCAGGTCCTGTCTTATCGTTCCGAGTCCTCTCTTCACTCTTCCAGTAGCCCTCAGTAGCCTGCCTATCTCCAGAGCCACCTCCTCAGCCTCTTCAGGGGAGCTGATGGAGGGTGCTGTAGCGATCTCTATCAGCGGTATCCCCAGCCTGTCAATGCGGTACGTCGAGGTGCCGCCTGACTCCTTGATCTTCCTTGCAGCATCCTCCTCGACGCTGATATGCTGGATCCCTATCTTCCCTCCGACCGACCCTCCGATCGAGACGACACATGTCCTCTGGAAGCCTGTCGTGTTCGAGCCGTCTATGACGGTCTTCCTCATCACGTGAACCTCGTCAACAGGCTTAGAGCCGAGTAGCAATGCTACTGTAAGGGCTATATCGATCGCTTCCTCGTTCAGTCTATGCGGGGGTTCCTCATCCATCTCTACCAGGCATGAGGCCTGCTCAGGGGCCTCGTACTCTATCACTCTAGCCTTCCTGAACTCGAAGAGCGCTGCCTCATCTACCTCTCCAAGCTCGCTCTGGGTTGGCCTAAGCATCCGGATGAGTCTCTTCCCTTGATCATCTGAAAGTTCTGTGGGGCAGCTGCAGAAGAGCTTATGCTTGGTGTCGAGCTGTTGATGTATCTCAAGCCCCACCTTCAGGCCGATCTCTTGAGGATTAACACTCAGCAAGTCTGATCATCAAGTAACGTTCTCTTCGAGATCTCTCCAGCGATATCTGTCAGGAGGAGCCTCCTGGCCTCATCAAGGTCTGAGGTCTGGGCGAGGACCCACATCATCTTGACCAGGGCGGTCTCAGGGAGCATATCCTCCAGTGGGACTACACCTAGACCTAGCAGGTCACGGCCGGTCGTGTAGACGTTCATGTTAACCCTGCCCCATAAGCACTGGGAGCTCATACCTACGAGCATCCCGGCTTCAACAGCTTTTCTCACAGTGTCCTGGAGGTATCTGCTGACGTGTCCGAGGCCTGTCCCCTCGATGACTAGGCCTGAGTAGCCCTGCTCGATCGCCCACTCTAACGCCTGATGGTCCATGCCAGGATAGAACTTGACGAGGAGGACCTTCTGGTTGAAGCTCGCCATCAACTCCAGGCGTCTTTCAGCGTCCCGCATAGCATATTCGGGGAGGAGCATCTTCAGATCTGACTGCTCCAAGTCGAAGACTGCAAGGGGCTGCGAGTTTATGGATCTGAAGGCATACCTGCCGCTGGTGTGGCATTTCCTAACCTTTGTTCCTCTATGGATGCAGACTCTCTTGTCTGAGGAGCTGGCATGCATCGCCACCGCAACCTCAGCGAATGGGGCTCTGGAAGCTACTGCTACAGCGGCGAGGAGGTTTGTGGCTGCGTCTGAGCTCGGCCTATCCGATGACCTCTGCGAGCCCACGAGGATGACAGGGACTGGCAGGTTTCTAAGTGCGAAACTCAGCGCAGCCGACGTGTACGCCATCGTGTCTGTTCCATGGCAGACGACTACACCGTCTGTCCCTGACTTCACCACCTCAGCTATCTTCTGCGCGATCCCAACCCAATGCTGCGGGGTGATGTTCTCACTCAACTCACTGTAGAGGATGTGGGCCTCCACATCCGCCAGTTCAGAGAGTTCAGGAACAGCGCTGTAGAGGTCCTCGGCTGTGAGTGCGGGGTGAACAGCCCCTGTCCTGTAGTCCACCCTGCTCGCTATCGTCCCGCCAGTGCTTATGATATCAACCCTTCTGAGCCCCCTCCTCCTCGCTTGCTGGGTTGACCGCGTGTATGACGGCTTAACCCCGGCTCCTATCCTCTCGATCCTGCTGGCAGATGTTACATTGACCCCGATATTGTAGCCGCTCCCCAGTTTGATCACTATGTGGAGGTCGTCACCTGACTCAGACCTCGGCATCAAGTATCCTTCATATTCAGCGTCTCCTCTCGTGATCTTCACCATGTCGCCTACTGAGATGCATGCGTCATGCAGGATCTTCAGCGCCCTCCCCCTGTAACCCTTCAGCCCCTCCGCCTCTAACTCAGGCTCCAATCTTTCACCTCAGGTCAGTTGAGCTCCTTGGACATGTAAGGCCCTTCAAGGCTGTACCCATGTTTTGTAAAGTATCTTCTTGAGCCGAGTGCGCTCGTCACAAGGATCTTCTTGCAACTG
>JAGTQV010000088.1:0-4479 GCA_018397035.1 Candidatus Bathyarchaeota archaeon
CCAGATGGATGATCCTTGAACTACATCCAAGACAAGAAGCCTCAATACTCCCACTTCTGATGATGGTCATAATCCCCCTTGCGATAGTCCCCCTCGTTGCGGCTGCACTTCTGGGGAGGCGGAGAGGATACTCACGTATACCGTCGAGAACGACAAGGCCCGGGGCCTCATACAGTATGGTATGCCCGAAATGCTACAGGCCTCTCACCTACTCCGCCAGCCACCAGAGGTGGTACTGCCAGCACTGTAGAAGATACGTCTAGGCTGCTGCGGGATCCAGGCTCAGCCGCGATCAGTGCCTGACAGAAGCCCCAGCCTCCTCCTAGCCTGCTCGGCAACCATCTCATGAATCTCCCTGAAAGGCTTGCCGAGTCTGAGAGCCAGATCCCGTACACTATCATACTCAGGTTTCAGGTTCAAGACTCTGCCAGAACGATCCTTGGATACCTTAACATCGACCTCGAACTCCCCCTCCGCGAAATCAACCTTGACCTTTCTGCTCTCACGCAGGAGGGTCCTCCGGTGGTAGTGGTGTACCCTGACGCCGAGCGTCCCTGTCTCAGACGTCAACACTTCAGTGAGCGCATCAACATCATGTTCGTTGGCGATGACGCTTATGACCCAGGCGGGCCGAGACTTCTTGCCGAAGGCCGGTGAGACCTGGACGTCTCTGGCTCCAGCTGAGAAGAGCCGCTCCACAGTATAGCCTACAACCTCTCCAGTGACATCGTCGAGATTCGTCTCCAAGAGGACAACGTTCTCTTCAGGTTGACCTGGCTGGGGTGCTGTGCCGATTATGATCCTGAGTATATTCGGGACCTCACGGTAATCGTTCTCTCCGGCGCCGTACCCGATCCTCTCAGGCCTCATGAGGGGAAGGTGGCTCAGGCTCCTCTCAGCCAGATTGGTGAGGATCGCGGCCCCGGTAGGTGTAGAGAGCTCGCGATCTAGGGGGCCGCCGACTATAATGAATCCCTTAGCGGTCAGGATCTCAAGAGTTGCCGGGGCAGGCGATGAGAGAGTGCCATGGGAGAATTGGAAGAGGCCGCCTCCAACCGCCACAGGTGAAGAATAGGTCTTGACATCCTCAAGAATCCCTAGGGCGTCTATGGCCGTGGATGCGCCTACTATGTCAGCTACAGTGTCTATCGAGCCAGCCTCATGGAGATGGACCTCCCTGATACTCTTTCCATGAAGCCTGGACTCTGTCTCCACCAGTGTTCTAATCGTTCTCTCAGCAAAATCCTGTGCAGACGGTGTGAGGTTGAGGGTCTTAACTGAACTCTTGACCGCCTCGATCACTTCGGAGCCGAGTCTATGCTTGACATCTTCATGAGCTTTGATCCTGATCTGCTTGGCTTGGAATCCAGATCGGCTTACCTCAGTGACTGTGACGTCTATGCTCTTGCAGCCTTCAAGGTGATCCTTTGTTGACTGCATAGCATCTATGACTCTCTTCGAGTCTGCGCCTAGATCAAGCAATGCAGCAACTATCATGTCTCCTGATATGCCTGATGTCTGGCAGTCTATGAACGCGATCCGCTGACCATCATATGGGCCCATTCGATTCACAACCATTCGTGCAGCTGTTCTCTCTCACTGGATCCTGCGAGAAATTGCCAGAGGATGTAAGGCGATAGATGAGAGTGTTCACTTTCTTAAAGGCTTATTTACTCTCACCCAATGAAGACACGTCGGCGGGGATCCTTGGATCTCATGGCGGAATTCAAGAGGGCAGTCGAAGTCCTGAGGTCTAACCTTATCCTGTTCCTTCCAGCACTGATCATATTCTACCTCATCCCAGTGGCTTTGCTCATAGCAGCCGTCTACGTCTTTACACCCATAGTCATCGTCGCTTTGAAGAGTCCGGCCCCCCTCTGGACTTTCCTGCAGGGCCTCATACCAGGGCTGGCGATACTGCTGGTCCTTGCAGTGCTGGCTTACCTCTACGTGATTGCGGGGGCGGCGAACATGAACAGGCAGGCCGTCCTTGCAGGGACAGCCTCGATGACCGATTTCTGGGAGGGCTGCAAAAAGTACTTCGGCAGGATCGTCTGTGGAGCCATAGTGTTGACTATAGTTCATGGAGCACTGTTTGCGGCTGGTGTGCTCTTCACAATCGCGACAGTGCTGCCTAGCATCCCAAAGCTTACTGAACCTGAATTCATGCCTAGGTTCGAGCCTGAGATCTTCAAGCCGGAGAAGTTCACGAGAATAGCGGCTTGGCTGACTGAGCTGTTGCGGGCCTTAACTGATGCACTTGGAGTATGGGTCGCTCTCCTCACAGTATCTGTGCTAGTATTCATATTCACTCTGTTCTGGATTCAAGCCCTCGTGATGGATGAGGTCGGAGTCTTCAAGGCCATCAGAATCAGCGTCGGGTTTGTGAAGAGAAACCTCAAGACAACTCTTGGTATAGGGGGGCTATGGATCATTGCGCAGGGTTTCACGAGAGCCATATTCCCTGGAGGAGGGATGGGTGGTGGTGGGCCAGGATACGGCTACGGTTTCAGCTTTCCCCCACCACTTGAGGCGATCTTCCAGTTGCTGATAGCGACGTTCTTCACTCTCCTCCTGTACGTCGTCTACGCGGACAGGACTGGGAAGTTGCAGTGAGTACAGGCAGCGTGCATCCTGAACTCCAAGATGCTCGTCCCTCAAATCAACCGGCAGATGTGAAGAGATATGTCAGTGCGTAGCCTGGGGTGACCTAGTTGAGTTATAATGAGCGTGTCTCGAGAGCTATCGAGCTTATGGAGGCCGATGGGGTTGATGTTCTGCTCCTGGCCAGGCCTAGCGAGTCGAGAAGCCTCTACTACCTGACGGGGATCGATAGGTTCTGCGCAGACCTGCTGCTCTTCAGAGATGGAAGTAGCATCATGCTGGTTCTGGACCAGGATCTGCTTGACGCAGAGGAGAGAGCTCAGGTCGATGAGATCAAGACCTTCACTTCATTCAAGTCCCAGTTTGAAGTTATTGCTAAGGCTCTGGGAATGCGTAGACTGGAACATGGTGTGGTTGGTGTCGAGAAGGCTTTCCTCCATGCGAGTTTCTATGAGGCACTGAGAGAGGCTATTCCTAGAAGTCTCAAGATCGCTGATGCATCAAAGGTGACTGGAGAATTAAGATTGACTAAGACCGATGATGAGATTAACCTAATCAGCCAAGCCTCTGCCATAGCTTCAAAGGCGCTCAAGGCCGCAGCTGATGTTGTCAGGCCGGGAACAGGTGAGAACGAGATTGCAGGTTTCATCGAGTATGAGTTGAGGAGAGCGGGTGCAGAGGGGACTGCAATGTCAACCTTCGTCTCCTCAGGTTCAGGAACGAGGGCGTCTCACCCTCCAGCCTCCACGAAGAGGCTGAACCGTAACGAGATAGTCACCGTTGATCTCCATCCGAGATTCCGAGGCTACTGCAGCGATCTGGCAGCAACATTTGCTGTGGATCAAGATCGAAGGTTATGTGATGCGGTAAGCCTCCTCTTGGAGATTAGAGACGCCGCGATTCAGGACATCAGGATTGGAGACAAGTTTTCCACTATTCACCGGAGATACTTGAGGCTTCTGGCCGGTAGCGGCTTTACAGCCCAGAGGGTTCCGTTCTTCAACAATCTCCATGGTGTAGGAGTCGCTGTTGAAGATCCGCCGTCATTCTGGTATCCTTTCGATGTGGAGATCCGACCTGGGATGGTCTTTGCTTTTGCGCAGTCCCCGGCTGCTATGCGATCTGGGGATTTTGGGGTGCGCTTTGAGGATACTTATGTTGTGACTAGGTCTGGTGTCGACCGTCTGACGCTTTCTGTGATTTGAGGTTTTTCATGTCGTCCATCTGGTTTCCTGCCAAGCCATGCGCGTACACTTATGTACTCGTAAGACTTAAGTACGGCTCACATGTTCCTCCAGTGCAGGAGTGCAGGTGAGAGACAGAAATGGGGTATCGCGTTTGGGCCCTCCCCGAAACCGCAGGACTCCAAGAGCTCAACAGTCAACCTCAAAGAGATCCCTTACACTGATCAGCCGATCGACATCTTCACAAGACTTGAAGGCTGCAGCGACTACGCCTACCTTCTAGAGTCCGCTGAAGGACCAGAGAGGCTGGCGAGATTCACATTCATAGGATTCGCGCCTCAATCAGTCATCTCAGTCAAGGACCATGTGGCAAGAATCACGAATCCGTCAGGAGAAGAGTATAGAGAAACAATCAGCCCATTAGGCATCCTCCGTGACAAGGTTCAGAGAAACCCTCTCCCACTGAACCGCTTCCGTCTGGCAGGCGGTGC
Organism: Candidatus Bathyarchaeota archaeon; assembly: GCA_018397035.1. Lineage (GTDB taxonomy): Archaea > Thermoproteota > Bathyarchaeia > 40CM-2-53-6 > RBG-13-38-9 > JAGTQV01. Next base: position 4,280 of record JAGTQV010000088.1, read on the forward strand.
GGTAGGGTACATCTCATACGACGCTGTGAGGTACTGGGAAGACATCCCAGAATCTGCCGAGGATGACCTTGGGTTTCCAGATCTGGAGATGGCAGTATTCGATGATGGAATCGTCTTCGACCACACAGACAGGTCAGCGTACTACTATTTCCAAGGCAGGAATAGACTCGCAGAGATCAGAGGAGCTGTTCAGGACGTCA
>JAGTQV010000088.1:4489-5026 GCA_018397035.1 Candidatus Bathyarchaeota archaeon
AGAACCACTCCGATACACTGCCCCAATATCGAGAACCTCAAGAAGCGACTTCCAAGACGCCGTCCTGAAAGCCAAAGACTACATCAAATCAGGAGACGTCTTCCAAGTTGTCCTCTCAAGACGATTCGACTTCAAACTCGACGGGAGCCTGATAGACTTCTACAGAATATTGAGATCCATCAACCCTTCACCATACATGTACTTCCTCAAGATGGGAGAAAGGCAGATCGTAGGCTCAAGCCCTGAGATGCTCGTGAGGGTTGAGCAGGGCCTCCTTGAGACCTATCCGATAGCGGGGACCAGACCGAGAACCGACGACCAGGCGGAGAACCAGACCCTAGCAGAGGAGTTACTCTCAGACCCGAAGGAGAGGGCTGAACACGTTATGCTAGTAGACCTGGCGCGGAACGACATCGGCAAACTGGCTGAATTTGGATCAGTCCATACACCCGAGTTCATGACTGTACACCAGTACAGTCACGTCCAACACATCGTCTCCAGAGTCGTCGGGAAGATGCGTCCAGACATTGACTGCTT
>JAGTQV010000088.1:5048-6626 GCA_018397035.1 Candidatus Bathyarchaeota archaeon
CCAGCCGGCACAGTCTCAGGCGCACCGAAGGTCAGGATGATTATCGAATTCTCGTAGGGGGTGCCCCCTCGGAGGCTCTCAGGCCTAGCCCTCATTATGCCGAGTTCCTCAGGCTCGACTGTGAAACTGTGTACCTCACCATCCCTCAGCCATGATATCTTGGTCGCGCCGACTGTAGAGAACTCATCTAGGCCGTCGAGGCCGTGCACGACCATCGCTTCCTCGACGCCGAGCTCCAGCAACACATTTGCCAGAGTCTCTGTCAGGGACTCCTGGTAGACCCCCAGCAGCTGCGTTGCTGCATTGGCCGGATTCGTCAACGGACCCAGTATATTGAACACTGTTCTCGTCCCTATCTCCCTCCTCGGATTGACTGCATGCCTCATAGCTGGATGGAATGCAGGTGCGAACATGAAGCCGATGCCGACCTCCTCTATCGCCTTCTCAACCATCCCGGTTGGCATGTCAAGTCTGAGTCCGAGGGCCTCCATGACGTCGGCGCTTCCGCATCGACCTGTCACAGAGCGGTTTCCATGCTTCGCGACGGGTATGCCTGTCCCAGCTACCACGAAGGCTGATGCTGTACTGATATTGAATGTCTCTATCTCGTCGCCGCCAGTTCCGCAGGTATCGAGTAGGTCACCTGAAACTTTGGGGTGGATCCGGCAGCAGAAGCCTCTCATCACTCTTGCCAGCGACGTGATCTCCTCTATCGTTTCACCCTTCATCCTGAGGGCTGTCAGGAAGGCGGCGGTCTGCGCGTCGGTGGCTTTGCCCTCCATGATCTCGCGCATCGCCTCCTCCGCCTCTCTCTGAGACAAGTCTCTGCGCTCTACGAGTTTCCCAATAGCCTCCTTAATCGTCTCTGCAGCCTCCTTCCAAGAAGTTTCCGAGGATTCTTTTCCCTTCGCTTGTCAGGATAGATTCCGGATGGAACTGTATACCCTCTATCGGGTACTTCGTGTGGCGGACCCCCATTATCTCACAATCATCAAGCGAGTATGCTGTCGGCCTCAAACACTCAGGGAGGCGGAATGGATCCGCTGCGAGCGAGTGGTATCTGGCGGCTTCGAGTGGATTCGGTATGTCCCGGAAGATCCCTCTTCCGTCATGCCTTATCAGGCTCGTCTTGCCATGCATGAGCCTCTGAGCTCTCACGATCCTTCCCCCAAAGGCATGTATGATTCCTTGGTGGCCGAGGCAGATGCCGAGTGTCGGTACCTGACCGCTCAGATCCCGCAGGATGGCTTGGCAGCTCCCGAAATACCGTTTCTCCGCTGGCGTGCCAGGTCCTGGTGAGAGGATGATCCTGTCAGGTTTGAGTCTTCTTGCCTCAGCCGAGGTTACAGCATCGTTTCTTTTGACGAATGGTGTTCCGCCAAGCTCACCGATGTACTGCGCGATGTTGTATACGAAGGAGTCGTAGTTGTCTATTATCAGGACTCTCAGATCCTATCACCCGCCTTCTGTAGGGCTTGCATGAGAGCCGCAGCTTTCTGTTCTGTCTCGAACCATTCTCTCTCAGGGTCTGAGTCAGCCACTATCCCTGCACCAACCTGGATCGAGGCTCTGTTCTGG
>JAGTQV010000092.1 GCA_018397035.1 Candidatus Bathyarchaeota archaeon
TGCCTCTGCATCGACGCTACAGGAATCTCCCTGAACATCTTGAAGAGTACCAGAGGCTTGAACACTGTCATGCTCGGAGCACTTACCAAGGCGACCGACGTGGTCTCGATGAAGTCTCTCGAGGAGGCTGTCAGGTCTAGGTTCTCAGGGGAACTGCTTGAGAGGAATCTGGAGTTGCTGGTTGAGGGAAGCAAAGGGGTTGTTGTTGAGTGAGCCGCAGAGAGAGTCTAGGCGAGAAGATGAAGCTCGGCTGGAGGGAGATGCCGATAGCTGGCGTAATGTTCCAGCCAGGCTCGTCTGCAGAATACAAGACAGGAGACTGGAGGATAGAGAAGAAGCCTCTCATAGACCAGGAGAGATGCATAAGATGCATGATCTGCTGGCTCATCTGTCCGGATGTTGCTATCGAGAGGGTGCAGAAACCCTACAAGAACTACCAGGAGAGCTTGAAGGAGGACTACTACCACTGCAAGGGCTGCGGCATATGTGCGGCCGAGTGTCCGGTAGACGCTATCGAGATGGTGGAGGAGTCTAGAGTTGTACCGTAGAGGAGGAGTATTCACAGGCGAAGGCGTCATCCCCTACACTGGAGAGGGGTCAACAGTCACGGCTGGCAGCGCGGTCTGCACTCAGATCGGATGCGCATACACCGGCAATGAAGCGGTCGCCTACGCTGCGAAGCAGTGCAACGTCGACGTCGTCGCCGCCTACCCGATAACACCCCAGACGATAATAGTTGAGAGGTTCAGTGACTACGTAGCCAACGGTGAAGTCGACACGAAATTCATGTACGTCGAGTCTGAACATTCAGCGATGTCAGCCTGCGTCGGCGCAAGCCTGGCCGGCGCGAGAGTCTTCACATCAACGGCGAGCCAAGGCTTAGCCCTGATGCATGAGGTCATGTACCTTGCCTCTGGCCTGAGAACACCGATCGTCATGGGCGTAGTCAACAGGGCCCTCTCAGCGCCGATCAACATTCACGGCGACCACAGCGACATGATGGGTTCCAGAGACTGCGGATGGATCCAGCTCTTTGCAGAGAATGCTCAAGAAGCCTACGACCTCACGATACAGGCCTTCAAGATAGCTGAGGATCCGGCTGTCCAGCTTCCGGTGGCTGTGAACCTGGACGGCTACACAGTCTCCCACGCCACAGAGAATATGAAGTCACTCACAGACGAGGATGTCGCGAGGTTCCTCCCCCCTAGGAAGCCCATCTTCAAAGTCGACCCCTCTACACCGATATCTGTTGGCGGAATGGCTCTGCCTGAGTACTACTACGAGATCAAGCGGCAGCAGGAAGAGGCGCTACGCCAATCAAGACATGTAGTCAAGAGGGTTGGGAAGGAGTATGGAGACCTCACCGGCAGAAGATATGGGTTCATGGAGGCCTACGCGATGGAGGATGCCCAAGCAGCAGTGATCAGCCTAGGAAGTACATGTGGGACAGTCCGTTCAGTCGCTAAGCGCTTAAGAGCCAAGGGCAAGAAGGTCGGCGCGATCAAGCTCTGGATGTACCGACCTTTCCCAGCGGAGGAGCTCATCTCGGCCATTAAGGGTCTGAAGGCCTTAGCGGTTATGGACAGAGCTATAAGCTTCGGAGCCCCATACGGAGCCCTCTGCAGCGACATCTCCTCAAGCCTTCAGAACACAGAGGTCAAATTGAAGGTCCTCAACATGATCTACGGGCTTGGTGGCAGAGATATACCTCCAGCAACGGTTGAGAGGGTATACAGAGATGTGCTCCAGGCAGCGAGAACAGGCAAGGTGGAGGAGAGGGTCATGTTCTTGGATGTGAGGGAGTGATGGTAGCGCCTAAAGATCTCCCCTTGCAGGAACTGTACGCGCCTGGACACAGGCTATGCGCAGGCTGCGGACCATCGATCTCGGTCAGGATGGCACTCAAGGCAGCAAGAGGACCAACCGTGGTCGTCAACTCAACAGGATGCGTAGAGGTCTCGACCACAATATTCCCTTACACAGCCTGGAGGATACCTTGGGTTCATGCCCTCTTCGAGAACACCCCAGCCGTCGCAAGCGGCCTCGAGTACGCTTACGAGGCACTGGAGAAGCGGGGAGCCCGCAAAGGCAAGGTCGATATCATCGCTCTCGGAGGTGACGGCGGGACCTTCGACATTGGCATACAGGCGCTCTCAGGAATGCTTGAGCGAGGCCACGACATCGTCTACATATGCTATGACAACGAGGCCTACATGAATACAGGCATACAACGTTCAGGAGCGACTCCTAGGGGCGCCGCGACGACTACAAGCCCGGCTGGCAAGGTCATACCTGGAAAAAGGGGGGGCAAGAAGGACTTGGCGGCTATCTGCGCCGGCCACGGGATAAAGTACACAGCGACCGCCTCGATAGGCTTCTTCACAGACTACATCGACAAGGTGAGGAAGGCGATAGAGGTCGATGGACCTGCTGTAGTGCATGTGCTTGCACCTTGTCCGCTAGGGTGGCGTTCAAGCCCTGCGGACACGATAAAGCTGGCAAAGATGGCTGTCCAGACCGGGATCTTCCCGATATATGAGGTGGTTGACGGAAAGTACAGGATGAGCCTCAAGCCTGGAAAGCTACTGCCTGTCGAGGAGTACTTCAAGCTTCAAGGGAGGTTCAGCCACCTCCTGAGACCTGAATTCAAGGAAGAGCTTGAAGAGATAAATAGGGAGATCGAGGGGAATTACAGGAGGATCCTTGGGTTGGCTGGCGAGCAGGTTGCCTGAACGAAGAATCCACATGTTATATACGAGGTTACTCAACCGGATCAGCTGAACACGGTCCTGATGCTCCTGCCACTTCATGGTGCATCAACTGATGCCTGAGGATGCAGGCTGAGAGGATGATGCTCCATATTCAGCCGCCAGCGCGGGGATACATCCCTAACAGAGACTAGAGCTTGCTCAGAAGTTTGAGAGCCTCTGGTTCGGTCTGAGGGAGATTATGCTGCAGCCTCTGGCATGGAACCGCTCAAGAATGCAGCTTTCAGGTCTGGGGCCCCATCCGAATAGGTGGGTTCCAAGATTGGAAGCCTTCTTCTCAAGCAGAAGGGGGCGTGACAGGTCATGGTGCAGACGTGAAACCTGCAGATTCGCTGTGGAGTAGTTCTGCTCCTCAACCTTCCCAAGCGCGAGCTCAACGAACTCCCTGACGACCATCTCCTTGAAGTATAAGGTCGGATCACCGTACGAGACCTCGGGACAGCGTGGATCAACATAGACGTATCCAGCCCACTCCTCATTCTCGTACATCGCCCGGAGACCCCTCCCGTATAGGGGGCGGTCCGCGACCCTGAAAGGCCACATCTTGCATGCGTAAGGCTTCTCTTTCTGCAGGCCGCACAGCCATCTCCCCCCACAAAAGACCATGAAGATGCATCTCTCGTCCAGCCTCTTCCTCAACCATGAGCGGCCATCACTTAACTCGACAGAATCGAAGCCGTAGGTCCGGCTGATCTTTGCATGCTCATACGCGTTCAGTGGTACACTGAACCACTTGCAGCACTCGCCGCAGGCAGTACATTTCCAAGACTGAACCTGTGACCAAGGTACTGGTCTTGGCTCGTACAACCTCCACAGACCTCGCACAGTTGATCTTGCTGTGAGTCGATTCTGTCTGATTCTAGGGCACTCTCGTAGGCTCGTTACTTGATTCAACTGTCAGAAATACTTTGTGAAAAGGTCTTGACAGCTGAGACTAGTCTGCGCCACACCAAGCAGGGGTCTACCTCTCCACACTGGACAGCCTTTTCCCGACTGGTGACTTCCTAGATCGTTTCAATTCACGGATCAGGTATTGAATCTCTTCGAGTCCCTCATCCACGGTTAAGGGCCTGCCACCTCCTCTAGCCATCCTCTTCTCTTCAAGCAGATGGAATAGTCTCGTGATCGTCGGCAGCTCCAGTCTGGCTTTACGTAGTAGTTCCGGGTTGAGTAGGGTTTCCCTGACGGGACCTTCACCAATCAGTCGGCCCTGATTCAGGATTATCGTTCGATCCGCAACGTGCGGGATCAGGTCTACGTCATGTGTAGCCACAACTAGTGTGAAGTTCTGCCTTTCCCAGAGACCTTTGATGAGGTCTATCAGCTCCCGACGGCTCTCCGGGTCAAGGTTCGAAGTCGGTTCATCTACTATCATTATCTTCGGCTGCATCGGGAGGACGGTCGCTATCGCCACCTTTTTCTTCTCACCCTCGCTCAGACGGTGGGGAGGCCTGTCTTCAAAACCTTCTAGGCCTACACGCCTTAGGGCCTCCCTAGTCTTTGAGGCTACCTCATCCTTGGCCAGCCCCAGATTGAGCGGCCCGTATGATACATCCTCATAGACGGTGCTGCAGAAGAGCTGATCGTCAGGATTCTGGAATACCATCCCGATGTTTCTCCGGATCTTATGGATGTTCCTGCCGTTGACTGGTAGGCCTAGAATAGTCACCTCTCCACGTTGAGGGATGAAGAGCCCGGCCATATGCATCAGCAATGTCGATTTCCCGGCGCCGTTCGGACCCAGAACAGCGACTCTCTCGCCCTTGACGATTTTGAGGCTGACGCCGTCCAGCGCGAGAGATCCGTCTGGGTATGAGTAGGTGACGTCCCTTATCGTTATGGCGTCCACGCCTGTTCTACCAGCCTGATGAGCCTTCAAGTCCGGTTGCCAAGATAATGATGAAGATCCCGAGTGATCCGGTCAGGAAGAGCCAGTCTCCGATTCTGAACTTAGCCATATCAGAAGGTCTGGCTTTGGGGGTCAGACCTCTGGCCAACATCGCCAGGTAGACCCTCTCTCCCCTCTCATATGCTCTCACCAGAAGGACACCGAGCATGTTGGCAAGAGATCTCAGGCTCTGCAGTCGAGGCTCCCTCCTGACTGTCCGGCTGTCTCTTGCCAAGACCATTCTGTAGGCTTCATTGATGAACAGGTAGATGTACCTGTAGGTTACCACTGTTAGAACTATGAAGACCCGCGGCAACTTCAACCTATCCATGGAGAGGATGAGCTGTGAGAACCTCGTGGTCAAGACTAGGAGGTTCAGGGATGCGACGCAGACCCATATGCGGAATGTGAAGGTCGCAGCCTTCATCAAGCCTTCAACAGTGGGCTGGATGGTGAGGGGCCCAAGCATGATGGTTGCCAAGGATGTTCCAGGAGTGACAAAGATCAGGGGTGAAGCTATAGCGGCGGCAAATAGAGGGATGAAGAGTGTAACCCTCTTCAAGAAATATCTGATGGAGATCTTTGACATCCAACATAGCAGGATCAATACTCCGAATATTGCAGCCAGAGGATAGAGGGTCTTTGAGACTACTGCAGAGAGTATCATAAGGAATAGAGAGATGACTTTTGCGAGAGGGTTAACCCGCTGCAGGACTCCGACTTCCCCGGCGTATCTTTCAAGGTACATCAAGTCCCTGAAAACCCTCAGGAAATCATCTATCAATGTGTAACTGAACCTCTTTCCCTGATCTTCGCGGCGGCTGCCAGAGCAGCGCATGAGGTGAAGAATCCTTTCAAAAACATGTTCCACACGTTAGCGCCTAAGGTCGTGATCCCTCCGCCATCGAAGAATAGAGCCTAGATGACTAGGGATGATGCTCATCGAGATCATGCCTCCGTGAGGCCCCAGAGACAATGCTGCTAGGCCGCCAGGCATGTGGGCTGTTGTATCCCTGATCGTCGGATAGTTCACGATCTTGGCTGAGAAGAAAATGGCTGCCAAGGTCCACGCACGGGGGTAACTGCCTCTCTGTGGGGATCAACTCATCTCTTCTGAAATCCTGTATCAAAGGTGTGGTTGAGGCCGTGTAGGTTACAGTTTGGATCGGGCAGTCGGGGGGAATGCTCGGGATGTGCATCTGGGCACTTTCCAGTAATACTTTCTGGATTCTGGGTAACACTGCAAGAGATATTAAACATTTCTGCAAAGTAAATTACGATCGAACTTGACGTCCGAGGTTGTCTGCAGATTCAGCGTCTCCGCCCCTAGAAGCCTAGTCGAGGAGTTCGATTCAGCGACCAAGAAGATGGGATACGACAGGTCTAAGGCGATACAGGCTGCGATGCGAAGCTTCCTCAGCGACTACAAGTGGATGCACGGAATCAGTGGAACAGTCGCTGGGGGGCTCGTTGCGATCTATGATCATGACATCCGTGGCTTAGACGAAGATCTAACTGACATTCAACACCGTTACCACGACATAATCGGCCTCACAACGCACATCCACCTAGACGAGCGCCACTGTCTAGAGGTAATCCCCGTCAGAGGTGACGCGAAACTCGTTAAGAGACTGACTGAAGACATAATGACCAAGAGAGGAGTCAAGCAGAGCAAGCTAGTCGCGATAACAGAGGCGACCTGACCTCCAACATTTCAGTAACCATTCAAAAACCCACGCAACAGTTGGCGCAGAGGATT
>JAGTQV010000090.1 GCA_018397035.1 Candidatus Bathyarchaeota archaeon
ACTGTACTGGTACCCGCAGTATGTGGGTTCGACTCCCACACCCGGCTCCAGCCACTATTCTGCCCGATCATCGTAGATTGCGCAAACCTTGAGGCAGTGCTAAGCCTTGGGATTCCTGCAACGTCTGATACGTGCCCTCCAGGTGGATGCAGGATAGGAATCTTGGTAGGCCTTGCGTCCCGTGACTTTAATACGAATCCCTTCTTGATCCGTCGTCTCTTCTGAAGGTTGGCATGAAGGAATTCTAGATTCTTTGCTCTGATCGACTGGACAGGTTACGGTATATGCGGCCGAGAAAACTCCCTTGTCATGAAGGTTAAGTGCTCTAGGTGTGGGGACTCCATAGACTTTGCGGATATGAACCGGCACTTGCTGAGGTGCAGCGGCCCCGCAGCCTAGACTGTTGAGGAATGGGAGGCCCCTCGCCCAGTCTGCGGCAAAGCTTATATTCTTGTTACCGCAGGTAACAAGTTAGAGGTACTGAACAATGGCATGGGAAAGCGATTTTCCATCCTGGTTCAGGAGAAGACGCTGGCCATTCTTCGACGACTGGTTCTTTGACGACTTCAACAGGATGTTTGAGGAGATGTTCAAGGACGTTGCAGGCACTGTCCCGAAGGAGCTGGTTAGAGAACGTCGACTTCCAGACGGCAGCACAGTTCGGGAGGTCGGGCCAATAGTCTACGGATACTCAATGACCATGGGACCGGACGGTAAACCAGTGATCAGGGAGTTCGGCAATGTCAAACCCTCTCTGGAACGAGGAAGATTCGGACCGACAAAACCAGGGCTCACCGTCAAAGAGGAGCGTGAACCCCTAGTCGACGTAATTACGGAGGGGGATCAGGTGCGAGTTGTAGCAGAGCTTCCAGGAGTTGAGAAGTCAGATATCAACCTCCAGCATGCAGAGAATGAACTCATAATCTCAGTGGACACTCCTCAAAGGAAATACCACAAAGCCCTCGAGCTCCCGGATCCTGTAGATCCAGAGAGTGCAAAGGCATTCTACAAGAATGGTGTTCTAGAGGTCCTCCTTAAGAGGAGGAAGCCAAGCCCAAAGGGCAAGGAGATAAAGGTAGAGTAGGGATCGCCAAGAATCGACGAATTGTGTAGACCAGTCAGCAGGCAGGGCCAGCCCCGCTTTTTTGAGTTACCCCCCAAACTCTTTCGGAAACGTTTAAGCAGAAGAGGAGGATAGACTCTCTGCGTTCAAACGCTTGAGAGATTTGAACCCCCCTAAGGTTCTTTCAAGGAGGCTGGTTACCGACAGATAAATGCTAGAGGAGAGTCTGGAATGTCTGAGTACATCAAGGAAATCGAGTTGAAGAAGATCCAGCCAAACAGACTCAACCCTAGGACAGAGTTCAGAAAGGAGACGTTGGACGAGCTGGCTGATAGCATATCAGAGGTTGGGCTCCTGCAACCTCTGATAGTGCGTCCAGCAGACAAGGGATTTGAGGTAGTTGTGGGCGAGAGACGATATAGGGCGTCACATCAAGCAGGCCTAGAAAAGGTCCCTGCGATTATCAGAAGCTACAGCGATGACCAAGTCATAGAGCTCAACTTGATAGAGAACATTCACAGAGAGGATCTCAGTGCGGTGGAGAAAGGGAGAACTTGCCTTAGACTCATGGAGATGTTTCCTGAGAAGTACCCGAACGAAGAGGCTGTGGGCAAACATGTTGGACTGAGTGCGCTGACCATCAGAGACTGGCTTAAGCTCGTAACGGCTATGCCTAGAAAAGTCCAGCGGATGGTGGCGCCCGAGACAGCTTCACGCAGGGTTCCAGAGGGTAAGATCGAGTATACTACGGCTGTGCGTATCGCCCGCAAGATCAAAGAACCTCACAAACAACTGAAAGTTGCTGAGACACTGCTTCGGAGAGGTATCCGAGGTGCCAAAGCGAGGAGTATAGTGACCGAGGTCGCAAAAAGACCAGAGAAGCCGATAGAGGAAATAGTGAAGGAGGTCATCGAGAAACCTGCAAGTATCCCCTTTAGGCTTAATGCTGTAGAGCCAATCCTAAACCAAGCCAAGACCCAGATATGCCTGAGAGGGTTGGACTCAAGGATCCGCAGAGACTCGATAGTTCACGCAGATCTGTATGAACCCAAATTCGCTGAACTCAAAGTAAAGGAAGTGCTCAGGAAGCGGCTCGGCGACTTTACAGAGGAGGACGTCAAGAGGGAAGGTGGACTCACAATGGAGCAGTTCAAACGACAGTGGGAAGAGATGTACGGAGAGGGGAGCTGGGACAACGATGAGAGGGTTGACATTGTACGTTTTGAGGTCGTCAAGTTGAACCCGAAATTCGAGGAGCTTAGGAGGAGGATAAGCACGAAGTTCCTCCTCAAGTCATGAAAAAAAGGCACCTGCAAGCCAACTGTATGCCTCCAACAGTCTACAAAACACCGCGAATAGCCCTGAAATATGCTGTCACAGTGTTGCCGTAGACATCCACGAACTGGACAGTTGGCCAAAGGCTATTAGCAACCGCCAAGTAAAGACCGTAGGGCCCGTGGTCTAGTCAGGATTATGATGCTGGCCTCCGGAGCCGGTGATCGTGGGTTCGAATCCCACCGGGCCCGCTAAAGAAGGCACGTGATAAGTCGAGCCTGACAGAACAATGTCTGATGGTGCCCTTAAGCCTCAGATCAGCGACGATCCATATCGGACCATCACTTCAGAGTGTATGAAACTGACGCGCCGCGGATTATCATCCCAGTATCCAGAATTCAAGGACATGGAATTTAAGCTGGAGGAACCGCCGTCACCTGATTTCGGGGATTTGTCGACGACCTTATGCTTTCAAGTCTCCAAGGCTACTGGCACCCCTCCAATGGAACTTGCACAGAAAATTGCCAGCTCAATCAAGATAGGTGACAGCTTGGTGGAATCGATAGAGGTTGGAGGCTCAGGATACTTGAATTTCCGTCTCGACCATAAGAGAGTCAATGAACTCACTCTCACCTCAATAAGAGCTCTAGGGTGTGACTATGGTTTCCCTAAGACGAACAAACCTGAACGCATACTGGTCGAGCATACAAGCGTAAACCCAATCCATCCCGTCCATATCGGTCAGGCGAGGAACACCGTGTTAGGAGATGCCGTAGCCAGAATGCTCAGGGCTAGAGGCCACAATGTTGATGTTCATTTCTATGTGAATGATGCGGGAAGACAGAGCGCGATACTTGCATATGGGTACAGGAAGCTCGGGCAGCCGAAACCAGACATTAAGCAAGACATCTTTCTCGGTCAGATCTACAGCATAACTTCCTGCCTCGTCGAGATTCAGGCTCTTAAGCGCAGGATTGGGGAGATTGAAGGTGAGGCCATCACGCCAGAGCAGAGAGAACTGCAGGAGAAGCTCCATGAATGGGTCTCTGCAGCATGGGAGTTGCAGGAACGTTATCCTAAACTTTTTTCGGTTTTGCAGAGAGAGACGAGTCAAGAGAATGACATTGAAGATCAGGTGAACGCCCTTCTGAAGGAGTATGAGGCTGAGTCTGAAGCTACGAAACAATTATTCAGGCATGTAAGCAACCTCTGCATTGAAGGGTTCAAAAGGACATTTCTCAGGTTTGGTGTACACTTTGATTTCTGGGATTGGGAGAGCGACCTAATCTGGTCCAGTCGAGTATCAGAAACTCTCAGCAGGCTCCGTCAGACTCCCTACGTAACCGTGCAGAACGGAGTATTGAGGCTCCAGTCTGGAAAGGCTGTACAGGAACTAGGAATCCGAAGTCTACTCGGTATTGGTGAGGGTTATGATCTTCCGTCTGTCGCTCTGACGAGATCTGACGGGACGACTCTGTACCTTGCTCGAGACATCTCGTATAGCCTGAAGAAATTCGAAGGTCACAGTGCTGTCATAAACGTCGTCGGAGCGGAGCAGGCACATGAGCAGCTTCATGTACGTGTAGCTCTAGCAGTCTTGGGTCTCAAGGAGCTTGCAGGAAGACAGAGGCATTTCACTTTCGGGCTGGTGAGATTTCCGGGGGAGAAGATGTCGAGCCGCAAAGGCAGAGTTATCACGCTCGATGAAGTCATGGATGAGGCGGTCAGGAGGGCGCAGCTCGAGATAGAGAGGCGTACCCCTGACCTCGATGAGAAACAGAAGCGGAGAATGGCCGAGACGATAGGTATAGGCGCAGTGAAATATGCCTTACTGGCTGTTGAACCTTCACATGAAGTTGATTTCTCATGGGAGAGGGTCCTTGACCTAGAGGCTAACAGCGCTCCATTCATAAATTACGGCTACACCAGGGCGAAAAGCATACTGGGGAGGCTGGGCAAGATTCCAAGTCACGTAGACTATGGTAGGCTCAACCACCCTCTGGAGAAACGTCTGATCCTCAGGATGGCCGCGTTCCCAAACATCTTTGTTGATGCGACAGACCGTTTGAGGCCTGACGACCTCGCCGGTTACGCCAACCAGTTGACCGAACAGTTCCATGAATACTATGAGCATGTCGACGTAACACATCTGGAGGATTTGGAACTCAAGAATGCGAGAGGGGCACTGGTCGAGGCAGTACAGACAGTTCTCCGCAACTGTATGGCTGTGCTTGGAATAGAGCTCAGCGAGAGGATGTAACCTCGCAACCCCCTACAAATAAATATGAGTAATCGATAATACTGTTTGTTGATGAGGCATGCCGACAGCTTTTGTCCTGATAAACGCGGAGCTTGGAAAGGAGGAGGGTATACTGAAGGAGTTGAGGAGCATCAGCAGCGTCAAGGAGGCGCACTTCGTCTACGGCGTCTACGATATCATCGCCAAGGTTGAGGCCGAGAGCATGGAGAAGCTCAAGGAGATAGTAACCTTCAAGATTCGAAGGCTCACTGATGTCAGGAGCACCCTAACGATGACCGTTGCTGAAGGAATCTGAAAGCTGAACCACAAGACTCCCTTGTTACTCTTTCTTTGAGTCTCTGCAAACTGTCACGACAGCATCTCCTCACCGCTGCGGAGTCTCCTCGCCAGTCGCGAGATCTCCTCGACCGCTGGTGAGCTCATATCCTGACGTGAGATCCCATACCTCATAGCCCTTGCCCTCACATCCTCATCATAAGGGATTACCGAATTCAGTTTCAGCCCATGCTCGGCTAGGGCCTCCTCGATCAACATTCGCTCATCCTCACTGCCAACCTTGTTTGCGATGAGGAGGTGCCTGCCGATACCCACCTCTGAGGCGAGGCGGTAGATCTTGACGGATGTTTCGATCGATTGTGTGGATGGTTCAACTATGTTAAGGATGACGTCTACGTATTCAATCGTTCCTCGGCCGAAAGGCTCCAATCCCGCCTCCACGTCTACGATGACAGTGGCAGGCGTCCTGAGGAGGATGTGCCTCAGGAGTGCTCTGAGCAACGCGTTAGCCGGGCACATACATCCTTGACCAGCACTCCTGACCGTGCCCATTACAAGCAGTCTTATTCCTTGAGGGCTTTCTATCGAGTACTCCTCAACAATATCATCAACGGTTGGGTTCAGATTGTATATGGTTGAAGTTCCTTCGTAGACTGCCACTCCAGTCTTCTCTCTGATCAGATCTTGATTCTCCGAGATGGGTGTAACACCCCTCATCTCCTCCGGGTCTATCCCGAACTCAAGGAACAGATTCATGCTTGGATCCGCATCGATCGCTATTACGGTCTCCCCATACTTTCTCGATGCCTTGGCAAGTGTCCCCGCGACGAAGGTTTTTCCAACTCCACCCTTGCCGACGACAGCCACCTTCATACGGATCGACTTCTAACATGCACTCTTGAGTTCAAACTCATCCAAGCGGGGCGAGATAGTGTTGATTCGGGAGCTCATCAACCGGTTCCCTACTGGATTCCTAACGGTCAATGCAGGAGAGATTCTTACCGTCCGGCTCGCTCAATGATTCTCGGCACGATCCATTCGAAGCCGATCGTCATCATGTGTATTCCGTTCACCTTCGTTTTTCTCGTTATCTCCTTTATGAGCTCACCGAAGATCTCTATATTCTCGTCGAGAAACGCCTCCTTCCCACCCTTTTCCCTCGCTGTCTTGAGTCTGCTCTGTACCTCATCAGGGACAAGTATCCCTGGAACGTTCTTTATCATCCACTCCATCATTCCCATGGATTTGAATGGAGCGATCCCTATCAGAACTGGAACGTTCAAATGTGAGATCTCCTTCACAAATCTTTCGGCAAGCTCTGGGTCATACACGGCCTGTGTCTGCACGAAGTCAGCTCCCAGCTCGATCTTCCTCTCTACCTTGAGTACCTCCGGCTCGATCGGGTCTGCATTCGGGTTGCCGGCAACGCCGAAGTTGAACTTTGGCGGGCTTGTTATCTTGTTGCCGTTGAGGTCGACTCCTTCGTCAACCATCCTCCTGAGGAGCTCAACAAGTCCGGTGGAGTCTAGATCGTATACCGGCTTAGACCTGGGGTCATCACCCACAGTCGTGTGGTCGCCGCTAAGTGCGAGAACATTCCTGATGCCCAGAGCGCCTG
>JAGTQV010000089.1 GCA_018397035.1 Candidatus Bathyarchaeota archaeon
TGTTAGGGCCTACAGTCCCGAAGTCGATTGAGCTCGGCTCAACCTCTAATGCCAGTGCCGGGATGATGTCAGCCTCTATGTTCGAGTCGGAATGGTCTCCTGAAACTTTGACTTGAACCTTATCGCTTCGGATGTAGCCGGCCTTCTCAGCGTAGATCTGGTATGTGCCGCCGCTTAGGAACTGGATCTGAACCTGGCCGTTCTGGTCTGTTGTATATATAGTGCCGGCGCAGACACTTGCGCCTCCCACTGGAAGCCATAAGTTACTTCCCTCGTCAAGATACGTAACTGTTGCCGTAACGCTGGCGCCGACTTCTACTGTTGTCTGGTCCACTGAGAGCCGCAGAACCTTGTCATTCCATCCCCCATAGTACCAGAGGATATCAGTATGCGGAGGATCCGGCGGCGTAACCACGTTCAGTATATATTGATCACAGGCCCAGGAACCTGTAGTGTGACTATTCACTCTGAAGAGCCAACCGTTAACGCCGGACGCTGCCTCGCCATTGATCGTTGTCACGTACGCTGATCCCCATGAATAGTCGACAACGTAGGTGAAGCCTGCTGTAACCGCGGCTTCATCCAGTGCCCCGATGACTGTCGGCTGCCCGTAGTAGTGCCTCCTTCCAGCCACGGGCGTAGCCTCTGTAATGTTCGACCATGTTGTGAACACCTCTCCTTTCCATATAGTTGATGATTGACCCTCGATACGGATGGTTGTCCTTGCGCCCTTTATGACCGGGTAAGGCTTCCCGACCAAGGCGGAGATCGCGTATGAGGTCGCCCATTCACTTGAAATGCCTGTCCAGTCTTTGAATCCACCATCCGGATTCTGGAATGTGAGAAGGTCGTCTACAGGTGTCTTGCCGCTGCTGTGCCTCCATGCGGGTCCAGTGGGGTCTTGGCCTGCAGAGAGTATGGCCTGGATCGCCCAGGAGTCTGTCTCTGCGCTTGTCCCCCAGCCTCCATTGAAGCCGCCGCTCTCATCCTGCTTTGACTTGATGTATCCCAGCCCACTTGTTATCGATGTTGATGTTGCAGATTCACCGGCGGAGATCAGGGCCATGATCGCTGCGGCGGTGCTGTCTACGTCAAGACCGTAAGTGGCAGCGACATCAAAGCTCCAGCCTCCACTAGCGTGTTGATGAGTTTTCACGAAGTTGACTGCAGACTGTATTTTTTCATCAGTCTTGTATCTGCCCGCGGATATCAATGCGATGATCGCCCAGAAATCGTCATTCAGTAGACTTGCGTCTCCGAACTGGCCGCCGGTATAGTAGGATTCAAGTTTGGAGACGAGGTCTATTCCGTTTATGTTCTGGGGGTCTTCTCCTGCTGCAACCATCGAGAGTATGAACCTGCTGTAGTCCAAGCATGACGTCAGTGAGGCTACGTTGTTTTTCAAGTATTGGGTTAATGTGGTGCCTCCGGGTTGAGACCACTTTCCAGGATCGTCCTCTGAGGCTGCGATAGCCATTGCTGCCCAGGATGAGATAGCGAAACTACCTATCATCCCTGTGGCCTGTTGTCTGCTCCTCAGCCAGCTCAGGGCATCTGCAACGCATTCATCATTTCTCTTGTAAGGATAGGCTGATGCCTGCGGCATCACGGCCAGTTCCATCATGAGCATAGCCAAGAGTATCCCGAGGTGTAGTCTCTTCCTCAAACCTGTAGCCTCGGGCTACGTATTCAATGGTACATAGATATATATTTGAGCTAACAATTGTTAGCACTTTGGTTAAGATGCGTAGCAGCCTACTCAAAGCCCTCAGCAGCCCAACCCGTGTGAACATCCTGAGTATGATCAGAAGAGAGCAGATGCACATCTCAGCACTGGCTAAGAGACTGAGAGTCTCCGTCCCTGTAGCCGCAAAACATGTAAGGATCCTGGAGAACGCAGGCCTGATCGAGCGGAGAGAATACGGTCGAAGCCACATCTTGACAGCGAAGACTAGCAGAATGGAGAGTATGCTGGATGAGCTCGCATCAGTCTCCACGATCGAGCTCCCACGTGGCAGCAGCGTTCTAGACGCTCTGAGAAAGACATGCCTCGTTGATACGAAGAGAGTCGACGGTAACGAGTATATTGTCTCAATAGATGGGAGGGAGGGGTTCTACCTGTATGAGGTTAATAACAGACTTGCAGACGTCTCCATGAACAAGTACAGACTGAAGGGGGATGTCGAGATAGCCTTGAAGAGGATGATCCCGGTCACGGAGAGAAGAATAATGGTGAAAGTACGGTGAAGGATTCAAAGACGCGGTGAAGCGCATACTAATGGTCTGAGTGTCTACGCTACACGAAAACTTCAGATACCATGTCGCGCTACGTCGATGACTCACGTCTGCAACATGCGCTCAACGGATTCTCCTTTTGGTTCTAGCGTTCAACTATGAAGGCTATCTTGACATGTGCCTTGTACCGCACTACCTTGTTGTTCTCTATGTCTGCTTTGATTCCGCGAACATCGATCCCAACGATATTCTTCACAGTCTTCGCAGCCTCTCTTAAAGCCTCCTGAATAGCATCTTCCCAACCCTTCTCAGAACTGCCCATGAGCTCAATAATCTTGACGACGCCCATAACAGTCACCTCACAATGTGAATCACCATATGTGATTATATGTCTTGCCACAACAAGAAGAGAAGAGTCCAGGCTAGAAAGATAGTAGCAAGTGAATAATGTTCAGTCATCTACACATGCGACGAGATTGAAAATGGATTGCTGAAGCGAGCTCTACGCATGCAACTAGATTCCTGGATTTATCTTTTCGGAAGGAAATAGATGAACCATACAAACCAGACGATCCAGACCGCTTGGAGGTAGTCGCCGTCGATCAGCCCCCTTATCCCTTGAAGACCCATGAATCCGAGAAACCCTAACATCCAGTTCTCTCGCATACAAGATGACCTCTCACAAACACGGCACGGGAGTCTCTATGGCAGCAGCGCCATCACTGATAGGGCGGTGGTCTCTATGTTCTCGACGCCGTCAGGTCCAAGGTCAGGTTTCCTGTCAGTCACCCAGCCTCCAGCCTGATGCTGCCACCCCAGAAGTTTCCCCTCCACGCTCGCTGCTGTCTCCCTCTCCCCCATTCTTTTCGCAACTATGCTCTAGTAGAGCAACTTTGTAGACTGGGTAAAGTCTTCTCTTCGAGTCGGCTCTATCCATCTTCAAAACCCCCCTTGACGAGTCGTATCTGGAATGGAGTTTCCTCCACAGCCTCCTCGAATGGTCCGTTTGGCCTCTCTCAAGCCAGTAGAGAGTCAGCAGCGCGATCTCGTCATTATAGTTGGAGTCCTTCTGGTCTGAGAGGTAGAAGTTTTCTATGTCGCCTTCCAGTATGCAGAATCTATCATTAGATCTGTGCCGCATTCTCCTCGGATCATTATCCCGTTCACCTAACGGATGTTTGCATCTGATCGCTTGCACAAGATCGTCTCTTCCAACTTTCCTGAACAATACAGACAGTAGATATTGACTCTGATTGTAGACCCTATGTTCTGAGTGATTCTGCTCTGCAACTTCAAAATACTCGGAACGAGTATCATCGACGCGAAGGGTGTCAAGGAAGAGTAAGGCATTGCTAATCGCAGAACCTACATTTGAAACAATCACCAAACAAGACGCCTCACGACGAATTTTCATGAAAGAGTCTTACCACTAGATGTGGGATATTCTATGAGCTCATATATCACTTGTCCTAGATGCGCCTCAGATCACATTCAAAAAAATCTGTGATGACGCGCACGCTAAGCGAGTAGTAGTTAACCTGGTCGCTCGGTGGGACATATAGGCTTCCAGGCAGCAGGAATGCTATGTGACCTGGAGCATGCCCGAATTCGGCACCCGTGGTCGGGACATCATGATACAACGGAGTTTTACCGTTGCCAGCTCCGCTTGTCGGATTGTATGGTGCGCCTCCTGCATGTTCCTCGCCGATGCGTGTCGGCAGCTGGTCGCCCAGCGTGTAGTGGGCTGAGCTGTAAGCTGCAGAAGCGAGAATGAGGTAGAGAGATATGGCTGCGCAGACCAGCAGTTCCACTCTTGGACTCATGCATGCCCCCTGCTGAGGATGTCTATCCCTCTGTCAGGGCCGACGTCTCGCCAGCCCCAGCCCTGATCCTTCTGCTCAGACCTCTACCTACAAGGAGGGTTGCGGCGAATACGAGGAATGTGGAGGCGACGCCGACTGCGATATTCGCCTGGACGTCTCCTTCATACCCTGGTATCTCATAGTCTGGTATAGGCGGGTTCCATATCGAGGTCGCTTCAACGTCGAAGTGCTCAGCGACCTTGTCCAGTGTCTCTGCGGACTGTGAAAGCAAGACTGAACCCATAATGACAGAGATCAGGGATACTATGATGCCGGCTAGGACGAGTCTGCTGTCTCTGCTCACCTGGAGCCCCCCTGCTGGATCAGGTTCTGCGTCAGGCTGGAGTACTGGAGCAGGTCTGGTCTGCTCTTGAGCAGGACCTTGAGGACCCCGGCTGTCACGATGCCTTCACCTACCCCTATCACGCTGTGGTGGATGCCCATCGCGGCTACAGCGACGGGTGCAGCGTAGGGGAAGATGGTTGAGAGGCCGAGCTCCAGCCCGGCGAATATAGCTGCTAGGAGATCACCCAGGAATGCTCCGGCGAATGCTCCGGCGAGCAGGGCTCTGCTGCTCTTCCAGAGCTTGACTGAGGCTAGGCAGACCGCGTATGGGACGAAGACGCCGACAACGCCCATGTTCCACACGTTCGCACCCAAGGTTGTGACCCCTCCGTCACCGAAGAATAAGGCCTGGATAACCAGGATTATAGTCATCGAGATCATGCCTGCGTAAGGGCCAAGAGTCAATGCTACCGCTGGGCCGCCGAGCAGGTGGGCTGTTGTGCCTCCGATTATCGGGTAGTTCATCATCTGGGCTGCGAAGAACATGGCTGTCAGGGTCGCCATCAGCGGGATCTGCCTGTCGGTCAGGCTTGCCTTGACTTTCCTGAGGGAGAGCGCCCAGAAGAGGATGGTGCCAGCGTATGTTACTGCGCAGACCGTGAAGTCAAGGAAACCGTCAGGGATGTGCATACTAACACCAGTAATACTTTCGTTAAGAAAAGTAACACGGGCAGATAAGGCTTACGATGTCAGAATCAACCAATGGATTCTCGAGAGCCATCTGCCAGGCTTCCCATCCTCCACGCCAAGATCGATGTGGATTACGGAGCAGGCACCCAAGCTAGTGTCCGGCTCCACCTCTCAACATCGCGGCCTCGGAATCCCCGCTAGCCTAGCCTCGACATCGCCTCCTTCAGGAAATCCTCTGCCACCTGCAGTGCCCACTCTGCATCTTCTCTGGTGGTCTCGATGCTTGGGGAGTATTCTGCTTTCTCTCTCAGAGCCTTGAGTCTGGAGAAGCTGACGCCCAGCATCCTAGGCCACCCTTCCCCCTTGACCAGCAGTTCCCCAAACATCCTGAGCGTCCCTTCATGTGTTCTTGGATGCGAGTCCTTTGCCGCCAATGCGGCTTTTGCACAGCAAAGCATGCAGTAGTACGCTCTGGATACAGCGTCCTCGTATCTGCCAGAGCTTAACAGTATCCTAGCCGCTTCTAGTCTGGCTTGAGCCTTTCGCAGGTACTCTCTGCTCTCTGAGCTCACTTAATACCACTCCGTAGAGCGGTCTTCCTTTTCTAACAACCTCTTCTATGAATCGTTCACCCGCCATGTGAAGCTCTAGGAATCTTCCTCTCTCCATAACGATCGCTGTGATGACTGAGTTGCTTGCGAGTGCGATCGGGTATGTCAACTCATGGATGCCGACCTCTACTCTACTCGGACCCTCCCGGACCCCGGCCGAGACTAGAACCAGGATGTCGATGTCACTTTCCTCTGAGACCTGGCCGGTTGCGACCGTGCCGTACAGGATCATGTCAGTTACTTCCCCTTGATATTTGATGAGGATGACCTCAGCGGCGATCTCTGCGATGATTCTGAGGAACTGAGTCCTGCTCAGGTAGCTTCTCTCGACAAGCCTTCTGACAGAGTCTCGAATAGCCTCGCTTCTGCTCTGGTATAGGCCTTCCGTGACCAACCTGTCCAGTGCATTTATGAGGGGTTTATCTAGCTTGGTCGGTATAGGCAGCGACATTCACGATCTGATTTTTATACAATAGTATAAACATTGCCCTTCAGGCCCTGAGACCCCTCTCCCGAGTCCAATCCTCGCCTTGACCTGCCTCAAGACGACTCCTGTCTTCCTCAAATTCCTCCATCCATCCACGCCCTCCGACAACAAGACAGGTGGCGACGACAACAAGCATTTTTGGCCTGCCAGCTAGCCCATCTACCCTCCCACGCGTGCAGCGAAGTCAGTGAGCGCACAGTCACCCTTTGATGTTGACACCTGCCCAAGGAGGGATTTCCCAGAACTCGTTAACCTTACAGACGGGATGCCAGCAGAAGATGGGACCCCAAAAAAAAGGAGGAGAAGACGAGCCTAGGCTGCTTTGGCTTCCTTGTATGACTTGTAGCTGAAGTATATGCCA
>JAGTQV010000005.1 GCA_018397035.1 Candidatus Bathyarchaeota archaeon
CCTTCTCTGCATCTATCCAGTGAAGCTGAAGATCTTGTCTCGTTGTGATCTCTGCATACCCTCTTCCATATGTATGCGCCATCTCGGCTAGCTCTCTCAGCTGCTTGGGGGTAGACAGAATGACGGAAGGATTGGATTCAACCTCTATGTTGGTGGAAGGATCGGCACAGAACCCAAAATGGCTGAGCCACTCGATGTTCTTGTAGAACCAACGGACGCCCTTGAAGTTGCACGATGCCTTATTGAGCTCTATCGTGACCAAGGCCCTAGAACCCATAAGGCCAAGGCCCGCTTCAAGTTCATGGTCGAGTCTTGGGGCAGGGAAAAGCTGACGGAGTATTTGGAGGAGAAGCTGGGAAAGAAGCTCGAGAGCTTCAAGCTCAGGCCTCGTGGTCACGGTGAACATCTAGGAGTAAACAGGCAGAAGCAAGAAGGCAAATCATACGTGACGGTGCCTATTCTTGGGGGAATACTATCAAACGCTTCTATGTTAAGATTAGCTGAACTGGCCGAGAGATACGGCCGGCCTGAAGTGAGGTTTACCTGCTTCCAGAACCTGATACTTCTCGACATAGAGGATAGGGAACTCTCACAGCTCAAGAAAGAGCTTCGATCCCTAGGCTTCGATGTAGAAGGTTACCCACATTCTTGGACAACGATCGCCTGTGCGGCTAACTTCTGTCCGAAAGGGCTAGAGAACACAAAAAAAAGAACTTTGGAGATTATCAAGCAGTTGGAGTCCAGGTTTGGCGAGAGGCTACGTAGCATAGATCTAAGTATAGCGACCAGCGGCTGCGTTTCTGGTTGTGCAAGGCACGTACTGGCAGGAATAGGTCTTCAAGGCGTTGCTGCCGCTAAAGGGGGCAGGTTCACTCCTGGATATAACCTCTACCTGGGCGGGGGCTTGGCGTACACCCCTTCATTCGGCCGAGCTGTCGCGGTAGCGATCCACGCCGACCAAGCAAAAGAGTGTGTAGAGAATATCCTGTCAGCATACTTTGAGCACAGAAATGAAGGAGAGAGTCTCAGGGATTTCTGCGGAAGGCACTCAGTAGATCAACTTTCTTCGATGGCACTAGGGAAGTTCGGATGAGGTGATATGGGTTGAGTGTGAATAGGTCTTCGAAGACTCGAGTCCTTGATGTGAAGGGTTACTCATGCCCTTATCCACAATACTACACAATCAAAGCACTCCATTCCTTGGAAGCAGGTGAGACCCTTGAGATCTTGTTGGATAATCAACCCTCATTAGAGATAGTCCAAGACTATGCGAGGAAGCAAGGCTGCAGGTCTGTCTCAGCAGAGAAGATTGAAGATAATACTTGGAAGATTGTAATTCGTAAATAGGCTTGCCTTCTCACGTTCAAAACATTTTCCAGTAGTACGTGCCTGCGTAAGCAACCATCTCTTCGTTCATGTGTGAGGCTTTGCTAACGGAGAAAGCTTAAATATAACGGCGTTATAACATAGCGTCCAGTTCCAAAGATCGTGGGGTCGAAAGATGCAAGGCGATCTGGTTTGCACAAGGAGAACATATTGCAGCGAAGAATCACTGGGTTGCTGAGGCCCGTACAAATAGCTCGGTAAGATCTGCTCGAGAACTTATCCCCCAGATAGTCGTGAGTTGGGGATTGGTTTTAACTCTTGCAACGATAGCTATTCCCATCATTGTATTTCTTGCTGGCGATGCCAACACAGAACAGAGGGCGCTGACTCTTGACCAGAACATGATCGTCTTCACGACCGTAGGATTCATCACTCAAATGATTGATGGGGCCCTCGGCATGGGATACGGAGTCTGCTCAAATACATTTCTCCTCAGCATCGGCATACCGCCAGTCGGGGCGAGTGCGAGCGTTCACACAGCAAAGATATTCGTGACCGGTGTATCTGGACACTCACACCTGATGTGTAGAAATGTCGACAAAGAGCTATTCAAGAAGCTCCTGATCCCTGGAGTAATAGGCGGAGTCCTCGGAACGTATGTTCTCGCCGCCGTGCCGGGAGAAGTGATAAAGCCCTTCATCACGTTCTACCTGCTCGCAATGGGGTTTCTCATATTTCGAAGAGCACTCAGAGAAACCCAGGAGAGAGAAGTGGTCACCAGACTTGCTCCTCTAGGATTAGCCGGCGGGTTCTGCGATTCGATCGGCGGCGGTGGCTGGGGTCCAATAACAACATCCACCTTGGTGGCAAGAGGGCATAATCCTAGATGCGCAATCGGTTCGGTTAATCTCGTCGAGTTCTTTGTAACCGCTGCCCAAGTCGCAACTTTCCTTGCGATAGTCCGACTAACACATTGGCAAATAATAGTTGGCCTAATAGTTGGCGGAGTCTTAGCTGCTCCTCTGGCCGCATACGGCTGCCGGAGGCTACCTACCAGAGTGATGATGATTATGGTTGGAGCATTAATCGTTGCTCTGAGTTTGCGAACTATTTTTCAGGCTCTACTATGAGAGGAGGATAAAGAAGACTGTCAACACCAGGTATGAGATCACCAAGGCTACTCGATAATACTCCTCACCCTTCAGAACATTGCCGGCAGCAACATCTCATATGCCGGCCACGTCGCCGTAGTGCCAGACTCGCTTACTTGTAGAGGGGGTGAAATGCCATGACTGAGATAGGTGAGGATGAGATAGCGTCGGCTGCCCGTCGTTTCGAGAGTGGAGAGCCTCATGAGGTTCTAAGGTGGTCCCTCACAAGGTTCCATCCGAAAATCGCGCTCGCTTCGAGCTTCGGCGCGGAGGATGTGGTGCTAATAGATATGCTCTCCAGACTGCATCCCAAACCCCGTGTCTTCACTCTGGATACTGGCAGGCTACATCAAGAAACCTACAACCTGATGGACACCATACGGGACAAGTACGGAATCGAGATTGAGCTGTACTTCCCCTCAACCGGAAACGTTGAGGACATGGTCAGAACATATGGCTTTAACCTGTTCTACAGGAGCGTCGAACTCCGAAGGCTATGCTGCAAGGTGAGGAAGGTTGAACCGCTTCAGAGAGCCCTATCGGGACTTGACGCGTGGATCAGTGGCCTGCGGAGAGAACAGGCCCCATCCCGCACCACGATACAGAAGGTCGAGATCGATCAGGCCAACAACGGCATTGTAAAGGTCAATCCGCTGGCGGACTGGACACTGGAAGATGTCTGGAGATACATACGCGAAAAGAATGTCCCATACAACAGGCTCCACGATCAAGGCTACCCAAGCATAGGGTGTGCCCCATGCACTAGGCCTGTAAAGGATGGTGAGGATCCGAGGGCTGGAAGATGGTGGTGGGAGAGAGACACAAAAGAATGCGGTCTCCATTACAAGTTCGAGAAGGCCAAGTGCACTCCTGAGGATGCTTGACAAGAAGGGGCTGGCATGGTCTCAGAACCTTACGGTGGTCGCCTCATCAACAGGGTTCTGGCTGGCAGAGAGAGGGAGAGAAGGCTCTCTGACGCAAAGGAAATGATAAGTATAGAGGTGGACAGGGGGGCGATCCTTGATGCCGAAAAGATCGCTACAGGAGCCTACAGCCCCTTGGAGGGATTCATGAGCTCGACAGACTATTACAATGTGGTGCGTAACGAAACCCTTGAGAACGGGCTTCCCTGGACGATCCCAATCATCCTGGCACCACGCGAAGAACATGACGCAGGGATTACCGGAGAGTTAAGGGACGGGGACGAGGTCGCTTTGTATTACCTCGGGGAGCCATTCGCGATACTGCATGTTGAGGAGAGATTCAGATTCGATAAGCGTGAGTTGGCGGAGAAGGTCTTCCGCACTGTGGACGTGCGCCACCCCAACGTCAAGGAGTTATTCAATATGGGAGGCATCCTCTTGGCTGGCGGAGTAGACCTTATTCAGCGTGTAGACCACGTCCTATCCAGGTATGAGTTAACTCCCCTCGAGACACGCCGGATATTCTCTGAGATGCGTTGGGAAAAGATCGCTGCTTATCAAACGAGAAACCCGCCTCATATGGCACACGAGTACATCCAAAGATGCACCTTGGAGATGGTTGATGGGATCCTGATACATCCAGTGACTGAACTGAAAGAGGACGACTTCCCACCCCAAGCCACTGTGGAGGGATACGAGTTTCTCATCAAGAACTTCTATCCAAAGAACCGGGCGGTTCTTGCTACACTATCGATACAGATGAGGTATGCCGGTTCGAGGGCAGCGATATTCCTCGCGATAGTGAGAAAGAACTATGGATGTACTCACTTCGTCGTCGGCAGAGACATCGCAGGTGTTGGGGACTATTACGAACCATACGAAGCACATGAGGCTATGAAGGGTCTGGATATAGGTATCGAACCGATCTTCTTCAGGGAGTCATTCTACTGCAAGCGCTGCCGTGGAATAGTAAGTGAAAGAACCTGTGGCCACACGGGTGATGACCACGTCAGAATCAGTATGAGTGAAGTTAGACACATCATCAGCTCCGGAAAGGAACCGCCTCCACAGACTGTTCGGCCTGAGATTGCAAGAATCCTGAAGCGCCATCTAGGCACTGCAGAAGACCCCCAGAGATCAACATAGGAGCTAAACCATGAATCATCATGTTCTGTCTGGATCCAGTGGACTACAGGAGTTCCGCGCGTACTGGCCGCAAAGGTGAAGATGGCTTGACACATGCGGTCGATTTGAGAGTTCCCCGGTTATGTGCGAAACAGATTCATATGCTGAATACCAATATCTCTTCCAGAAGACTAAGTTGTTCGTGAGCGACAGGGCTGAGTAGGTTTGAGTTGGAGGCTGCTGGATCTTGGGGCTGTCGACGGCTTCACGATGACGAGTCTCTACGAAGCAGTGGCGAGAGCCGTAGACGGAGGGAATTCACCAAACACACTAATCCTCAACCATCCAGCGCAGCCATTCGTGAATGTCGGTTACCACCAAGTTGTGGAGGAAGAGGTTGATGTTGACTTCGTCCAGCAACATAAGATCCCTATAGTCAGGCGGTCGATAGGTGGCGGAACAATACTTGACGGCCCCTGGGAGCAGGACTACTTCTTCATAGTTAGGAGCCCCGAACTCTCAGCTAACATCGGTGATTTCTACAAGAGGTTCCTCTCCCCCGTAGTTCATGCTCTGAGAAGAATGGGGGTTTATGCCGATTACAGGCCGATAAACGATATCGTTGTCAAAGACAGGAAGATCTCCGGGAATGGCGGGGTATCTATTGGAGAAGCAATGGTTCTTGCTGGAGACGTCCTTCTCGATCTTCCAACTGAACTTATGACCAAAGTGCTCAGAGTGCCTGATGAGAAGTTCAGAGACAAGTTGAAGAAGTCATTATCAGAGTGGATGACGTCGCTGAAGTTGGAGCTCGGAGAGATCCCTGCAAGAGATGAGGTGAAGCGACGTCTAGTCGAAGAGTTTGAAGGACAGGTTGGCGTTGCGGTCGAGGAAGGGGAAATATCCGCGGAGGAGAGGCGGAATCTAGACGAGCTCCTGGTCGAGAGAAGAAGGAGAGAATGGATATTCATGAAGGATATCAGCCGTGAGCGCCTGCTCCAGGCTGCGAGAACTCGGCAGGTCAAGGTGAAAGAAGGGGTATGCATATATGAGGGAGTCTACAAAGCCCAGAAGCTCATACGGATCACCATGGAGACAGTGAAAGACCGAATAGCGGACATATCTATCTCAGGAGACTTCTTTACTGAGCCGCACACGGGTGTAATGGAGAGACTCGAGCAGTCACTCATCGGCGCATCACTGGACGATCAGGCACTGCGGGAAAGGATCCTCACATGCTTTGACAGCCTAGGGCTAAGAGTTACAGGCGCAACCGCCGACGACTTCATCCAGGCCATCCTGGTCACCAAGAGAACTAACCTGGCATAGATCTGTCATTGCCTTGGAATATGTTCTTGATGCTTGCCTCAAGATGAATCTGCAGATGAGGAAAAAGCTTGAACTAGAAATGTGGCGGGCCCGAGGCGTTTTGGAGCGTTATTGCTTCTGCAGCTTGGCTAGGATTTGTGCGCGCTCGTCTTTTAGGTCTGAGTCTAGGTACACTCTTTTTTGTGGGAGGAGTGCCCAAGACGCCTTGGGGCTCTCCTCCTCAAACCCCTCCTCAGCGGAGCATCTCCACCAGCGGCGATGGGGCTCACTGGCGCTGGCATCGCGCTCATCTCGACGAAAGACGACTCTTGCCTTGAGGTCGCGAAGCTATGCCTTGCCACATCTGTATTGATCATTGCCATCCTCGCACTCATAGGCTACCTCTCGTGTCTTCCAATCCTGTATGCTGAAAGTTCATTTGCGAGATTGTCAGTCCAGACGGCACTCGCATCTATGTTGGTTGGTTCTGAACTATCCTGGAGATCTTGGGAAGCTATGTAGAGACTTGGACATGGGCGGAGGCGAAGATGGCAAGCCTGCTTGGTTAGGATAGCCACGATCAGATTTGCCTTGAACTTTCCTTGTCTCCTGCTATTCCTCAACGATTGGTATGCTCCCACTCGTATGGGTGCGGTACCGTCTGAACTTTTTCTATTTCTTCACTGCATGGATGAACTGGCCTATCGGTCTCGCGGGCATACTCAACTGTTGGACTGTACCCCGTGACTTTATGTGTACTGAGGCGTGGGCTACCGTCTCGCTGTCCAGGACCTCAATAAAATTAACGAAGTCGTAAAGGCTGAGGACAGCGTACTGCGATGTGACCTTCACGTCAAGGGACTCTATTTCCTTGTCGACCTCTTATTCTCTCCAGCCTCTCATTGATAGTCTTTCTGCCTTCGCTGGTCAAGGTTGAGAGAATCACGTACGTGGGCACAAGCTCGCCTCCAGACAACACTCCCTAGCCCGGCGACTTAGCCTTTTGCACGCATCTCGATCTATCTGAGCCGATTCTTCTGTGCCTTACTGCTTTACCAACTCGCCTCTGCAGCTGCTTCCTCTTCCAGCGGTGCAGCCGTAGCAATGAGCTCCGGTATGTATACTGATACCCTCCAGACTCTGAGGATCGACTGAATCTATCGTCAACGGTCTTCCCGTCTGCGGGTCACAAATCTCAAGGCCAAGCATCTGGTTGAAGTCGCAGTCATAGATCCTCCCATCCCATCCCACGTTAAGATAGTACCTACACATCAGGCGCTCCAACGTCGCTGGGTTGAAGTTCTCATATAGCAGACTCAGGTAGCGCTCATACAGCTCTTCTGCTCTCAGCCATCTCTCGAAACGATTGATAGGCATATTAGTCAGGGTGATGATGTGGTTGAAGACGATCCCGAATTCTTCGTGCAACACTCTCTTATATTCCATCTCCAGCTCCGGCTCGGGCGGGGGAAGGAAGGCGCCTCCTGGGTTGTAGACCAGATTCAGGACTAGGGAGGGGTCCTTCCCGTAACCTACCTCGTTCAGGAGGCGCAAGGCACGAATACTTCTCTCGAATACCCCTTCCCCCCTCTGTTTATCGACGTTCTCTTTGGTGTAGCACGGTAGTGAGCAGTAAAGCTCAACCCGGTTCCTCTTATAGAAGTCTATCAGATGTGCTTTTCCCGGTTCGAGAAGAACTGTCAGATTAGATCGCACAACTATGCTTCTTTTCATATTGAAGATTGATTCGATCAGCTCTTCAAAATTAGGATTGAGTTCCGGCGCCCCTCCGGTAATTTCCACCCTTCCAATATCCGATGATCTCAGAAAGCTTATGCAGGCGCTCAGAGTATTCCAATCCATCTTTTCTGTCCTGAAGGGGCCAGCATCAACATAGCAGTGACTGCATACTTGGTTACAGCTCTTTGTGAGATTGATCTGCAAGACCTCTGCCTTCGTCCTCACCAATCTCGCAGAATATTTCCTGAGCATCTCATCGAAAGAGGGTAGGGCACATCGCATCATCACAACATCCATCTCCCTAGATTCCCGGGATTTCTCTTGACAGACTTGGGCCGCTACACTAGCTACCGAACTTCTCCATAATAACACATATCGCTATCTTGGGAAGCGAGAGTCAGGTAAGGGTACTGGGTGCGCGCTGAATAGGGCCAACCACCACGTAGACTCCGCATGAGTATAGCCCATAACTCCAGCTGGGACCGGGCAGAAACATGCTGACCCGCCGGCTCATGGGTCAAGAACCTGCTGACGAACTGCTGGGCAGCAAGCTACGGGATGCGTGAATCTTCTAATAAAGCTTTAATAGTACTAGCGGTCAAGAGTGAAGCCCAAGTGTGAGTGCCTACATGCCCGACGAACCCATGCTATTCTCAACGTATTCCACTTCTGGTTCGTCAGGTTCAACCGGAGGACAGTAGGCCACTCCACGAAAGAGAAAAACTAACTTTCTTCTGCGTGGTGGCCTCCTTGAAGACAGCGGTCAGTCTGCAGAATCTTCCGAGTCGCATACCAAACCGGAGAAGCCGTGTAAGGAAGCCTCGCCGATCGAGAAGATCCTCAGTACAGCTTGACAGGGTTGTTGCCCGGCTCCCATCGATAGTCGGAGGAGGCAGCGTCCTGACGGATAGGGCGGAGCTCGTCTGCTACTCCTATGATGCCTCATGCTACTCAAGACTCCCTGATGTCGTGGTCTTCCCAAACAGTTCGGAAGAGATCTCGAAGATAGTGCGGTTGGCGAACAGAGAACGCGTACCAGTGACCCCGCGGGGCGCAGGGACCTCGCTTAGCGGAGGGCCGGTCCCAGCCAGAGGAGGCATCGTCGTAGTCCTCGCGAGGATGAACAGGATACTGGACCTAGATGAAGATAATCTCACCGTCACCTGTGAGGTAGGCTTGACTCTGAGAGACCTGAATAGGTCCCTCGCCAGGAAGCTTCTGCATTTCCCCATAGACCCCGGGAGCAGCGAGGCGGCAACACTCGGAGGCATGATAGGGGAGAACGCATCCGGCATGCACTCACCGAGGTTCGGTAAGACAAAGGATAGGGTCCTCAGTCTCGAGGTTGTCCTGCCTAACGGGGACATAATTCACGTAGGCTCGAAATGCTTCAAATCGGCCAGCGGCTATAACCTCAAGGAACTCTTCATCGGGTCAGAGGGCACTCTCGGCATAGTCACCAAGGCCACTCTGCGACTCTCCCCCCTGCCAGACAACTACACAGTCATCTCAGCATCGTTCAAGACAACGGTAGCGGCTGGACGGGCGATCTCAAGAGTGGTGAAGAGAGGATTACCGGTCTCCGCCCTAGAGTTCATGGATCGACCTTCCATAGAAGTAGTGAAGGCCTTCACCGGACTCCCCTTACCGCAAGCAGCTGCGATGGTACTGATAGAATGCACGGGTCCAGAAGGAGAGGTGCAGAATCATCTGGCGGATGCCGCAGAGATCCTTCGTGAGGAAGGTGCCTTCGAACTGCGGATATCCAGTGACCGTGGAGAGGCCGACAGGCTCTGGCACGCACGCAAAGTCACGTATGGTGCGATAAGCAGGATCCGTCCGACAGCCATACAGGCGGATCCTGTCGTACCAGTATCTAAGCTCCCAGACTACCTTGCCCGGCTTGACCTAATCGCCCAGAAATATGCGCTCAAGATAGTCTCGTACGGCCATGCAGCTGACGGAAACCTCCACCCAACCGTGCTGATAGATGAGGGCAACCCTGAGGAGATGAGGTATGCCAGGATGGCTCTGGCTGAGATATATCAGTCCGCCCTTGAGCTCGGTGGGACCCTGACCGGCGAGCACGGCGTAGGCGTGGAGAAGTCCGACTACTTCAATCTGGAATGGCCAAGCAACGTTGTCTCAGTGATGAGGGAGATCAAAGCGGTCCTCGACCCGAATAACATAATGAACCCTAGAAAATGGATATGAGGCAGCAGAGATGAGTCAGCAGCTCCACAGATTCGAGGAGGCCCTGAGAAACTGCAACAGGTGCGGTCTGTGCCACGGCGTCTCACCACTCATCAGTGTGCAGGGGCTTGAGTCTTCGACAGCCCGTGGAAAGATAAGGCTGGCACGCAGCCTGATTCAGGGGGAGATTGAAGCCACTAATACACTAGTCGACAGGATCTATCAATGCCTTATGTGCGGGAGCTGCAGCAACGTATGTCCCGCAGGGATAAAGGTTGAGGAAGTCATATGTTCCGCGAGGATGCGGCTGGCATCGGCTGGGAAGGTCCCCCAGCCAGTAAAGTCTCTCGTCTCCAACATAGTGTCTAGGGGGAACATCTACGGTGTAGCCGTTGAGAGGTCTGAGCCTTCACAGGAGAGGCTGGTTTACTTCCCCGGCTGCGTCTCGTCGCTGAAGTACCGTCAACTTGCCGACGCAACGATAAGTTGCCTGAGCGGAATGGGATTAAGGGTGTCGAGCCTCGACGGTGTCTGCTGCGGCGCTCCAGCGTTGGCAGCCGGATTCAAGGAGGTATATGAGCAGGCGAGTGAGAGGCTCAGGTCTATGCTTGAAGGTTTCGATGTCGTCACGGGATGCCCCCAGTGCTACTACTTCCTCAAGCGTGAGCGGATCAGCGTTCAGCACATAGCCCAACTCTACGCTGAGATTATGGAGAGTAGGGTTCTCCCTCCCACCGGAGGCCTCAGGGACATGATCACGTATGCAGACCCCTGCTATCTGGCAAGATTCTCAAGTATTA
Organism: Candidatus Bathyarchaeota archaeon; assembly: GCA_018397035.1. GTDB lineage: Archaea > Thermoproteota > Bathyarchaeia > 40CM-2-53-6 > RBG-13-38-9 > JAGTQV01. The sequence goes on from JAGTQV010000005.1 coordinate 10,567, forward strand.
CGGACGAACCGAGAGCCGTGATCTCCAGCATAGCAGGGCTGAGACTCGTTGAGATGGCATCAAACAGGACGAATGCCAAGTGCTGCGGGAACGGTCTGGAGCTGGTGCAAACCTCCTACCCTGAACTTGCAGGTGAAGTCGCCTCTAGTAGGCTAGGCGAAGCTCTGGAGCTGGGGGTGAAAAAGGTCGTCACATCCTGCCCCCATTGCTACCTGACCTTCAAGAATACGCGGCGAGAGAGGGGACTTCCAATAGTGATCAAGGATCTCTCACAGCTCATCATGGAAGCTTACCGTTGGGAGCCTCCGGCTAAGCGGAATCGAAGAATATGATGGAGGGCGTATGGCTACATTGCTCCCTGATGCAGCCTTAGATCAAGTGACCATACCTCTAAAGATGATTCAGGGAAGAAGGACGAGGAGTCTCCAGGACAGATTCCTAGAACTGCGTGAAGCGGCCAGGGCTCATAGAGGATGCCGGAGAAGGGAGTTCGTAGACCAGGTACCCGCTACGTGTCCTCGCCGATGAAAGTACCACTCCGATAGCCTTCTCAAGATCGCCTCAGTCTCTGGGGGGCATCCTGAAATCCCCTGGCCTTCGAGACCTATCTCGCGCATTCGTACGATAGCGCAATCCCCCACTGCGAACTTCAACTTGAGACTGTCAAGTCTGTCGGGGCCAAAATAGCTCCCGAAGACTACTTCCGCTTCCAGACTGCCTGTGTCCTTGGGCAAGCGACTGAGCGCGACCCACAGATTATTAGAACATCCTGAGCATCCGTTCCCGTCGATTACACGTATCCTTTCTGTTGGACTGAACTCTTGGGCAGGCCGTTCAAGCCTCCTCGTTACCGCTTGGTATTCCTCACCGACTACACTTACACTGTCCAGGTCTCCGTTGCCCACTCCTATCCTAGACGCTAACCTCATATACTCGGTCGATTCAAGCCCGAGGAGCCTGCAGACAGTGAGGTCCAGAGCCACGGGGTCCTTGCCGGCAAAGATCAGACCTAGGTCCGCTGGTCTGCCCAAGACTGAAGGGCCGAAGCCTTCCAGTCCGACTGTGCCATCGGCTACTGTAACGTACTTGGGCAGGAGGAGGTTCATGTACGCTATGGCTTTCTGAAGGCCGAACCGGTGCATGTACTTCTTACTCTGGCTCTTGGCGCAACCCTTCATATTCTTAAGCGCCAAGGAGACGCCTGCTTGGAAATGAGTCTTCACCACCGGAAGATTCACTATGAGATCTCTCTTGAAGACTTCATCAGCAAATTCTATCCTGAACTTCTCCCCGGAGATCTCGATCTCCCTCAGTACCGTACCACATTCTTCAAGATCGATAAACTCTACTCCCATCCGCTCACAGACCTCTCCAAGACCAGACTTTCTTAGGATGCTATTCATGTCAAAACCGATGGCGCAACTGTCGCCGACCAAGATATCCTCCCTCCTGGCTCCATTGCTCAGGAGGTACTCTATCACACCCTCAACCACCAAGGGATTTGTGACAACACCTGAGGATGCGTTTGCTGGGAAACTCAAGTTCGGCTTTATCAGGACCTTTTGCGTCTCGTTGATCTTGACGTCGCCAAGAAGATTCAGAACCTTTGCGACGCTTCCGGAGATGTCGTACTTTACCCTCGAGACTGAGACCAATGTTCGACCACCGCTCAGCACCTCTCTGAATTCATCCCCGAGCCGTGGCTCTTTGAAGGTCTTCTTCAGGATCCTGCCGCCACTATCTCCCTCCAGCAAGACCACATAGTAGGGGACTGTCTCATTCTTGGGTGAGGGGATGCTGATCTGAGTGAAACCGACCACCACATACCTTGACGAATCCTTCTTTCCAGTCTCCTTTCTGCAGTTCGTGCAGTACTTGACTGGGTAGCTCCACTCCAGGCTGCAATTCGGACAGAACCAGACCATCCTAGCCGGCACCAAGGATATGGACAACGGCGGTTCCGCCTATGCCCCCTATGTTATGGGTCAACCCGTAGACTGGATCGTCTATCTGTCTTCTGCCAGCCTCCCCACGCAACTGCTTGACAGACTCAACTATCTGAGCGATGCCGGTTGCGCCGATCGGATGTCCATCAGCCTTCAGTCCACCATCAGTATTAACAGGTATGGAGCCGTCGAGGGATGTCTCACCCTTCCTCACAAGTCCGGCTGAGCCACCACGCTCACACAGGTCTAGGTCCTCCATTGCGATGAGCTCTGCTATTGTGAAGCAGTCGTGGACCTCTGCGAAGCTGATGTCTTTAGGTCTGATTCCTGCTTGGCTGTAGGCGTCTCTTGCAGCCAACCTCGCCGCTGTGAATGAGGTCAGGTCTTCCCTGTCCACCAAGGAGAGGTTATCGGTCCTTACGGAGGAGCCGAGTATCCTGATGTCTCTGTCACAGGTCTTCCTGGCTGAGATGACCAGGCTCGCCGCACCATCACTCATAGGGCAGCAGTCGAAAAGCCTCAAAGGCGAACTTACAGGCATAGAATTCCTTATGTCTTCCAGATCAACCCTTTTACGGTAGAAATGTGCCAGCTCATTCTTGTTCGCGTTGCTATGGTTCTTCAAGGAGACTAGTGCCAAGTCTTCAGGATTTGAGCCGAACTTGAGGAAATGCTGCTGGGCTATAAGGGCGTAGGCTGCTGGAAAGATCATCCCCTCCTCCTGCTCATACCTCTTGTCAAGAGCCAATCCGAGTATGCTTGTTGCATCCCGTGACGCCACTGAACTCATCTTCTCGACACCGACAACCAACACGTTTTCGAAAGCCCTTGCTAGGTGGCAGGCCTGGTTAACAGCCACCCCTCCGGAGGCACATGCTGCCTCCACTCTGAACACAGGGAGCTTATTCACTTGAAAGAGGCTGGACACCATAGAATTGATGTGTAGTTGAGACTGAAATCTCTCTGGAGCGAAGCAGCTTACGATAGCCGCGTCTATGTCTCTTGACTCTAGGCGGCTATCTGAGAGGGCCTCCATCACCGAATCATACATCAACTCCGGAAGAGATAGATTCAGGGCTCCAAACCGTGTTCTGCCGACTCCTCGGATATACATATACGCACCCTCCCACCCTCACTCAAGGCGCGCCTGAAACATCACGATCACGCTCTTACACGAGCCGCCTCTTCTCAGAGACTCCTTCTGCACCTATCTGGTTGGCTGGTAGAGTCGGCTTCTGATTTAAGCCAAACTCAATTCGGTAGTATTCGCGATCGTAGTACTACACGAGAATTAGAAAGAGACCTGCAGATGAGCATAAGACCATAAACTTTCGAGATAGTCAACGAGATCTTTGATGCTACTCGAAGAGTTTAGGAGAGTCGAGGATGAGAGAATCATCTACGAGATTCGTCCAAGCCGGAAGCAATAATCCCACAGCCAAGCCGAGGAAGATCTGGACAGGGACAGGTTTGAGAGACCTTCCAGCTGACCACGAATGACGACTGGATGATGAGCTTCCTAGACGACCACATTCGATCCATGCGGAAAGCGGGATCCACCAAACCCCGGCAGGGGAAGATGCCATCCACCTGCTGGAGGAATGGATCCTCCAGTAAGGTAAGCCTGCCAGATACTTACCGATCAGGGAGCCCAGTTCCGTTCGCCCAGATGTGAACTCTCCACGTCCCCCCATCAATGAACGAGCTATCTCTGCCCGGCACGCGTATACCGTTAGAGGCCTAATGAAAGGGATGTGTCTTTGGGCGGTCTGGAACGACTAGTCTAGACAAGGGAGAGGTCGGAGGAAGGTTTGGACCCCGAGATCAGTATTGCATTTCTCATCGAGACGCTAGGAAGGCTATTATCTAAGTGCAGCATGTTGCACCTAGGGGCCAGCTTTGAAGGCTTAATGATAGATTAGCTTGCGCCAGGTCGCGGGTCGGCCTCCTGTGAGCATTATGGACTTGAGTGTGGGCTTCACCACAAGCACATCAATTGAGATGGTGGAGTGGATTGCACGTAACGCGGATAGTCTTGATCTTTACGGAGTCTGGGTAGGTGAAGACATAGGCAGACCCCAGGACATATTCACGGTCACAAGCCTGATCCTTCTGGAGACCAAGAGGGTGAATGTCGGCATCGGCGTAGTCAGCCCTTTTATACGTAACATCACGACTCTGGCAAGGGCTGCTGCAGCCCTGGAGGAGATCTCGCCTGGAAGATTCAGGCTCGGCCTAGGCGTGGGTGGTCTTCAGGACCTTGCATCAATGGGTGTTAAGGTCGAGAGGCCTGTAGAGTCGATGAGAAAGATCGTTGAGGCTCTCAGAGAGATCTGGAAGGGTCAAGGCCGAATATCAGGCAAGGAGATCGCTCTGGACCACTACAGGCCTCAGCCCAGCCGGATAGATGTTCCGATCTTCATGGGTGTCAGAGGTCCAAAGCTTGTTTCCTTGGCGGCCGAGATTGCGGACGGTCTGATTCTGAGTGGCCCCAGGCAATACGTTAAGGAAATGATCAGGCTTGTAAGGGAGAGACGGTCAACTGCAGGGCTGGCTGAGAATGATTTCTCTTTCGTGCTCTGGGTGCCGACTATTATGCTGAGTGATGACCGAGACTTGGAACTGGCCAAGAGGGTCGTCGCAGTCGTTGCTGCTGATACCCCTGACAGTCTACTCGAGGAAGCTGGAGCTTCAAAGGAGGAGGTTGAGGAGATCAGGACGGTCATGAGAAGGGGCGGGGTGAAGGAGGCTGCAAAGCTCGTCTCTGAGAAGCTGGTGTATGAGTTCTGCGTAAGCGGGGATGCCGAACGGATCTGCGAGTATCTACGAAGCTATTCAAGCCTCGGCGTGGACGAGGTTATATTCGGGCCTCCTTACGGAAGAGACCCGAGAGAAGCCATCCAGCGGGTTGCGAAGGCATGGGGCGGACCTGATGCTGATAGGACTCAACCTAAACGTTAACGATACTGTGCCTGAGACTGCGGCTAAGTGCCAGGAGGCTGAGCGTCTCGGGCTAGACTACATCTGGGTCTCGGATCTTCCGAGCCAGAGGTACGCGCCTGTTGTCGCGGCTGCTTCAGCCTCGGCAACAGAGAAGATAACGATTGGTCTCGGATTGATCAGCCCCTTTCTTCATTCCCCGCAGCAGATAGCCAGCTCCTTAACCACTTTGATAGAGGCCTACGGTGAGCGTTTCGAGCTCTGTATAGGCCCGGGTGACAGAGATCAACTGCTCAGGGTTGGAGTAAATCTTGATTCTCTCAATGGGATCCCACAACGTCTGCTGAAGACGAAGATCGAGATCCAGGAATCACTTCGGAAAAGGGGCCTAGAGTGCAGGATCTGGCTTGGAGCTCAAGGACCAAGACTCCTCAAAATAGCCGCCTCATTCGATGGCGTTCTACTCAACTACTCATCGCCCAAGATGATAGAGTGGGCCTTGAGTCTGGGTCACAAGGCTGGGGGTCTGCCCACGAATATCGGAGTCTTCGCGCCAGCATACGTGTACAGGAGCTTCAACCCTAAGGTCTACAGGATCCTAGAGTATGCCTCAGCAACAGTAGCCCTAGGCGCCTCAAGAACCGTGCTTGAGAAGTTCTCCCTCTCAGAGTCGCTGGAGCCCGCGCTCAGAAAACTCGGATCAGGTTCACTTGACAGCTCAGTTCTGGAACTGATCCCTCGAAGGGTGATCGAGGAGTTCTCTATCATGAAATCTCAGGGAGATCTACAGCCATATCTGGACGGGCTTAAGAGACTCGAGGTCGAGCATGTTGTCTTCGCATACCCTCAGAGCTATTCGATTGAAACCATGATTGAATTGGCAGAAGCACTTGACCATCGGACGGTATGAACTCACTGTAAGGAGTACGATTGCCCTTCCTTAGCAATGTCCAGTCATAGTGAGGATCAAAAGCCGGAGAGTCTTCTGCGTACGCTGTAGCTGCCGTCCCGATCGGGACCCTTCAAGAGTCAATCTCTTCCTCAAGGTGCCCTACTAGAAAATAGTTTCATCCGCATACACAACTATCCCAGAATTATCAATCTTGTATGGTCTAGGTTGGAAGTCCGCAGCTGTCGCTCTCATCTTCCTTATCTGCATCACTCGAGTCATAGCTTTCCCGATCTGCAGATTCTGCAGGGCTATCACGCCGTGCGCAAGGTACTCCTCCTCCACGACAGTGCCCGGCCCTGTCGATGGCACTTCCATGGTTGTCATGCAGGTTGCTCCTGTAGCTGTCAAACTATCGATCATATCCACATATGCGTTCCTCCGCTCATGCATGTCTTTGTATTGGAAGATTATCATTGCAAGCGGATCAACAGCTATCCTCTTGGCGTCTGTCAACTCAGCGATTTGTTCTATTGTGTTCATGAGTCCGAGTATCGAGAACTCTCTCCGGCCTACCGCGTACTTGCCGATCTTCACATCTCCAGCAGCGCGGCATAGGGGGGAGGCGTCCACGAAACGGAAATTGCCAGCTTTCTCGAGTCGATCTAGATCCCATGAAAATCTCTCCATGGCTTGGTAGAGATGTGACCTGCTCTCCTCCAGCGATACGAATATTCCATTCTCACCGTACATCATTATTCCGTTCACAAGAAACTGGGTGCACATTATTGTCTTTCCTGTCCCAGGGCCGCCGACTATGATTACAGTTCTCCCTCTTGGAATCCCTCCTTCTAACATCTCGTCCAATCCAGCGATCCCTGTTGGAACTCTCTCTAACATAGATCTCCCCGAAGCGGATATCTTCTGGCGAAAGACCGAACTTTGCAGACAAAACTCTGCCTTCACTCAGTATTTAATGTTCCATCATCAAGAGCCTCAGCTACTGAAACCAATGGGCCGTCACAAGCATGATAGGAAAGCTTCTTTAGAGGTCTGTAGCTCTACAAGAGAGGGACCAGCAAGAATAGGTTTGAGCCTGCCTCCGAATTCAAAGGTGAATCAGGCTTGTCGATACTGATAACGGGTGGAACAGGCTTCATCGGATGGAACATCGCAAAGAGACTCGCTCAGAAAGGCTTGAGGGTGACCCTCTTCGATGTCGCTCCGCCTAGGAAGTACCAGAGGCTTGATGAGCTAGGCCCGAAAGCCAGGTTCGTAAGAGGGGATATCACATCCTGGCCTGAGGTCCTCAGAGTCATAGAAGACAACCGGATAGAGGAGATATACCATACAGGCGCCTTGGTCTCGATCGCCTGCGAGGAGAATCCCCAAGCAGGATACATGGTGAATGTGAACGGAACCTTCAACATCTTGGAGGCCTCGGTCCTGCTGGGTGTCAAGAAGGTTACATTCATCAGTTCTATAGCGGCTTACAGCCTCGGCCAGACTGAGACTATAACGAACAAGTCTCCTCAGCGGCCCTACTCGATGTACGGGGTCAGCAAGGTCTGCGGTGAACTCCTCGGTGAGTATTACCACAGAAAATACGGGCTTGACTTCAGAGGTGTCCGGTTCCCATCGATAATAGGGCCTGGACGTGGTGCTGCAGGTCTCTCATCATACACCTCCCTCATGATCCAGGAGCCTGCCCTCGGTAGGCCGTACGAGGTCTACACGACAGAGGATACTGTATGCGCCATCCTCTACTACAAGGATGCCCTCCGCTGTCTGGTCCAGCTCCATGAGGCCCCGCCAGACAGGATAAAGACCCGGGTCTACTGCATCGCAGGAGACCTGCCTACGGCAGAGGAGATCGCAAAGTCAGTGCGAGACAGGATCCCTAATGCAAGGTTAACGTTCAATCCTGACCCTGAGAAGACCCGGATACTCAAGAGCTGGGCCCAGAAGATCGATGAGTCAGACGCAGTCAAGGAATGGGGTTGGAGACGAGAATACACACTGGAGCAGACGATAGACGACTTCATAAAGGAGGTCAGGATGAACCCTGAACTCTACACGTAGCCTTTGTCAGGGAGGATCCTGTCACAGGGATGGCATTCACAGGAGGATGCGGGGATGGTGAAGCTGATAACCGGCGGCACAGGTTTTGTCGGATGCGAACTCGCCAAGATGCTCATTCAGAGAGGTGAGGGGGTTGTACTCTTCGACATCGCGCCGAACTATGAGGCCGTCGAACCCATAAAGGACATGGTGACTGTTGTCCGCGGCGACTTGGCGAACTGGTCTGAAGTCCTTAACGTCGTCAAGGATCATAAGGTCAAAAGCATCTTCCATCTTGGAGCTATGCTCAGCATACCGTCTGATGCGAACCCCTGGGCGGCGTACAGAGTCAACGCTGACGGCATGATGCATGTCCTCGAGGCTGCACGTCTCTTCGAGGTTGAGAAGGTCATATTCACCAGCACCGCAGCGGTCTACTCAGGACATACTGAGCCGATAGGTGAATCAACAGTCCAGAAGCCTGATGGAATGTATGCGCTGACCAAGCTCTTCGGAGAACTTCTTGGACGATTCTACGCGAAGAAGTTCAGGCTTGACTTCAGGGCTGTCCGTTTCCCGACAGTAGTCGGGCCTGGAGCCAGAACCAGACACATGTCCCAGTACATGCCTTGGATGATCGAGCATGCGATCGCAGGTGAACCTTTCGAGGTCTGGGTTGAGGAGGACTGCCGGAACCCCTGCATCTACTATAAGGACGCAGCCAATGCACTACTGATGCTCCATGATGCACCACGAGAGAATATCAAGACCAGAATCTACAACCTGGCCGGAATATCATTAACCGCAAGGGAGTTCGTAGATACAGTCACAAGATATATCCCTTCAGCGAAGATAACCTTCAAGCCGGATCCTGAGGTTGTGAAACTGATCGGGAAAGGCTTCGGTCTCATAGATGACAGCCCAGCTAGAAGGGAGTGGGGATGGAGTATGAGGTATGGGATGCAAGAGATGATCGAAGACTTTAAGAAAACACTGAGGCCTGCGGTCGAAAGCTGACGCGGCCCAACCGCATACATATGCGCAAGGACATATATATTCGTCAACTGAGGATTCCTACGGTCGTCCTGTATGAGTCAAGAGAAGATCAGCCGGCGCAGCTACCTGAAGTATGCGGGCGCAGCTGTTGCTGCAGGAGCAGTTGCAGCAGCAGGATATGGATTATCACAGTATCATAAACCTCCAGACCAGGAAACACCAACTACAACAGTCAGACCTACATCCGGAGCCAGGCGGAAGGTCAGGATCGGAGGAACGAAACCTTTCACCGGAACCAACGCGTTGCCGGGCAGGAGTGAAGGTGACGCTAACAAGCTCTGGGCCAAGATGGTGAATGAGGCCGGCGGGATCAAGGCTGGGGACGGAAACGCCTACGAGGTTGAACTGATCCTCTACAACGACGAGGATAAGCCTGAGAATGTTGGGAGGCTCTTCGAGAAGCTGATAACCGAGGATAAGGTCGACTTCCTCTTCGGGCCGGTCTACGGTCCTCTCGGGATGGCGACGGTGCCGGTTGTCGAGAAGTACAGGAAGTTCGAGGTCTACGGCACAGCGACCTACGACCCCACCCAGTTCAAAGGCCTCAAGTATATTGTGACAGCGTGTACAAACGGCGACCGGTACGTAGAGAATATGTGTGATATGATCTGGGAAAGGATACTTCCCCATGATCCTGACGCCATCAACCTCGCCATCACTCATGGCGACGATATTTTCCGGATGATCGCAGGAACCTACGGCCTCTCATATGCAAGACAGAGAGGCTTCAACATAGTCTTCTACGACAAGTACTCGACATCAGCGACCGACCTGACGCCGATGTTGACGAAGGCTAGATCAGCTAAACCGACGATATACCTGAATGCTGGGGGGTACCCGGATGCGCTGCTGCTCATCAAGCAGATGAGGGAGCTTGACTTCAATGTGAAGCTGCTCTGGGCAGGGACAGGCACAGTCTTTTCACAGTTCGCCGTAGACCTGGGCAAGTACGCTGATGGATGTATCAGTTGCACACAGTGGGAGAAGGGGATGATCTACAAGCATGACTACGGCCCTAGCCACGACGAGTTCATCGAAGCCTTCCAGAGAGAGTACAACTACCTCCCAGACTATCATGCTGCAACAGGATTCCAGCAGGGGCTGGTGATCCAGAGGGCGATGGAGCTCTGCGAGGATCCGCTGGACTCTGACGCTGTGAGAAAGGCCGCGGGCGAGATGGAGATGACGACATTCTACGGGAAGTATAAGGTCGACCCTGTCTCAGGATGGCAGGTAGGCCACAAGATGGGCGTCATCCAGTGGCAGGACGGAGAGAAGGTCGTCGTCTGGCCTATGGAGGTAAACCCGAAACCTGTGCGGTACCCTATGAAGAAATGGTCTGAGCGATAGCTCTACGATACTCGAGCAGCCTTTTCAGAGCCCATCTCTCAGCCCTCACCTCACTCGCTCTCCTGCCAGTCCTCCTCTGCTTTATGTGGTAGAGTTCATGCGCCGTCAGGCAGACGACGGCCTCCCTCCAGTCCTGTATCATGTATCTTGGGGCCGTCTTCAACCTGGGATAGGAGAACTCGAACGGGAAGTTGGTCGGTGAACCAACCCGGACCACCAAGAGGTCAGTGATATCTTCCGCGACGTTGATAACCATGTTCCGGCCGATGTTATGCCAAGCCCTTCCCGCGAAGACCCGCTTTGAGTTTTTCACGTGAACCTCAACTCTGGAGGAGTCGATTCCCCGTGACGCGAACCTCACGAGCTGCTCAACCTCATCCGTCGGGTACCTACTAGTATTCTTGATTCGCATCCTCCAGAGCCCCTCTGAAACTCGTCTCTAGAGTTTCAACAGCTACTCAAGTTGCACAGATATGTCTTGCTCTCACTTCCCGAAGTAGCTTCTCCTGATTCAGAACAGGGTCGTCCTTGGCGAAGAGCAACGAGCAAGATCTGGAGGATGGACGCTATGAGTGAGGAGTTCTCATTGCTCACTTGATCGTTATGGCATCTTGAACAAGGTCTCGGAAATGTTCATCGCCTGTAACTATCTTGGCTCCATGTTCTCTCGCTGTCGCGAGGATGATGGAGTCGGCGAGCCCCCAGCCTCTGACTCTCAGCTTCCTCTCATAGCCAAGAGCTCCAGCTTTCTCAGCGATGCGGGTGTCAAGCGGGATTATGCGCGTCCTCCTGACTATGAAATCTAGATCTTCATCAAAAACCAGATTCTCTCTTCGGTACTTCTCGGACATCTCTGCAATCACGATTGTGGGGGTGATTCCTTTCGAGCTCTCGATGAAAGGTTTAGCTCTTGCACCGGCAGTTGAGCCTGAGAAATACTCAAGCCATGCGAAGGAATCGATCAGGTAAGCTTCAGTAGGCATGAACGAGCCCCCCCCTCAGTGGAGGTTTCTCGTGATCTCTTCATGCTCTTCCTGGGTGAGCTTCAGCTTCTTGTGTACACCGAATCTTGAGGACGATGCTCCGCCGGCCCTTTCAAGCAGTCTTTCCACGACTTCGTTCATGCTCCTGGCGCGTTCCCGCTTCATCACCTCTTTAAGCCGTTCCCATACCGATTCGCTGACAGCTATCGTCTTTGTGCTTGCCATGAGTGTACACCAATCAGCTTACATTTTACAAGTTATGGGATATAAGATCTTCTAGAATCGTTGAGTACGGTGAACGCCAAGGAAGACCCGCAGAAAGTTCAAGAAGGGTTCAGGCATTCAGAGCCCATGCTTAGTCTAGGCGTTTAAACATCAAGAAGACACAGGTAGGAAGCGTAGCCCCAGCAAGACTCTCGAGCTACACTTATCTGTTCAGGTCTTTGCCACATCTGAGGTCAATCGAAAGGAAAGGATCTCATCAAGATCATAGTTGAGAGGAGTTTAGAGAGTCACGGAGTCTGGAGCACCGTTACTCATATACTCGCTCTCTGAACTCGACGGCAAAGATGCTGACTCTTCCATGGTTCCAGTTTCCGGGCTAATTCTTCTGCGATAGTGGACTAGTCTTGTATAAGGAAGCCTATACGCACTTTTCGTACATATGACCGAGATCAAAGTGGAGCAAGACGAGGCTAGGAGATTCAGGAAGAAGGCTATGAAGATGTACGGTTACGGAGAGGGAACCATCAAGAGAGCATCGGAAGATGTCATTAGAAGGTTCTCAACATATTGGAACCCTGACTGGAAATCCCTGAAAAGCAAGCTCAAAACGAAGAAGAATGTTGCTTCTGTAGAGTTGCAGCACATGATCTGGTCGAGGCAAGATTGATCCTCGTAGACACCAACATCTATTTTGAACTCTTCCTCAGGCAGGAGAAAGCCTAGGATTCCGAAATTTTGCTCGATGAGGTCTCGAAGGCCAAGATCGAAGCTGCCATGACCCATTTCACTGTGGACGCCATAGAGGACAGCTCTCAGTTCCGGCCCACCACTCATAACCTTTCTGAGAAATCTCGAGAATTTGGACGGGCCTGCCATATACTATGCGGGAATCCCTGAAGAGATCTCCGCTACGATGCTTATGGAAAGGATGGGACTGAACTTTGACGATGCTCCCCAGTACCATGTTGCAAAAATGTTGCGGGCAGAGGCGATAGTGAGCTTCGACAGAGACTTCCTTGATACTCTTGGAGTTGAGCCTCAGCAACTCATCAAGCACAAACTCTAATGCACACGTTAAGAGCAGCAGGGGAAGACAGATTGATGTTCAGTCCTTCCTCAGTCTGGTCTTCCTTTCCCTGATCAAACACGTGCTGTCGAGGCATCTGCAAGAAACCTGAACTACCGCAGGCTGAAGCCTGCGGGGTCTTGCCTTCAATTCATGTAGTGGGTTAGTGTTTTCTGTTTTAGTTCTTTGTATGCTTGGTGGTCTAGGGCTTTCCAGTGTTTGCGTTGGGCGTGTTCGATGTACCAGTTTATGGCTTCGTTTGTGGTTGAGCCTACGCTGCGGTAAAAGTATCCGCTGCTCCAGAAGGCGTCTCCCCAGAGCTTCATTTCTATCGCATGCCATAGTTCTCGTCTTATCTTTCTTGCGCTTGCTCCCTTCAACCGTTGCACCAGTTGGGCTATGCTATGGTTCTTGCAGGCGCCCACGAATAGGTGGCAGTGTTCAGGCCCAAACTCCACCGCATGCAGCACCACGCCCAACTCCTGTGCTGTCCGCTTGAAGCTTTGTATGCAGGCCTCCTTCACCCTCCCATCTCGGAAGACATCCCGCCTGTACTTCGGCGTAAACTGCAGGTGCAGGTTCGCCTCCCCAACACTATGCGGTCCCCTAACCAGTTCAAATCCCAAGATCTATCAACCTCCAGCAGTACCTACGGTACTGTTGTCTTTCACTCAGCAAGGCGGTAAAGCGCTCGCTGAGCCTATTTTACTTCAGCCTCTCAGGTTAGAAAAGGGCTCGCATCCTCGGACTAAACTCCGAGGGGTTCACTCAAACACTAAATAGACCGCTAGAAAGATATGGGTTGTCAAGTCCATTTCTATGGAAAGTGACTTAGAGGGGGGGTGATCTGGGTGTCTGAGAGTCCGTTGAAGGTCTTAGAGAGGCTGGATCCAGAATTTCTAAGACTTATTGAGAATAACGGTGAGTTTGCCTTCGCTGATGGTGCCCTGCCTACGAGATTCAAGCTTTTGATTGCGATGGTTCTGGACGCGTCTGTTGGTGCAGTTCAGGGAGTAAAGTCTTTGGCTCAGGCAGCAATACAAGCTGGTGCTACTAGAGAGGAGGTTAGGGAAGCTTTGAGGGTTGCCCAGTACGTTAGTGGAGTGGGAAGCGCCTACACAGCAGGACAAGCTCTGAAGGAAATCTTCTAGCCAAAATCTTCAGAGGCATATCTGAAATCGTGTGCTCGCATAATGGCCTGTAGCGCACATCGGGTTTCTATACTGTCAGCGACTATCTCATAGTCTGGGTTAATTCGAAGTTCGGAGATGCCTGAGACACTGCTTCATTCTTAGAAGCATAATTGTTGCATGATTAAACGAGAAGACGTGCTATGATAGATATCTGAAACCCGAAGAGTCAGTATCCGGTTCCAGCTAATTCTTGGGGCGATTCTTTGAGAGCTTCCATTTAAAAAGAGCTTTTGGCAATATTAGTGTTAGTTAAGCCCTTTCTTCTCGACTCCCTTGACGATGCTGGACTTCGGATCGTATATTCAGATCAGATAGATGGGGGCTGCAGTGAAAGAAAGGGACCCTGCTTCTTCAGGAGAACTAAAATTCGATGTTTACACTGAAAAAGGAGGCTTGGGGCCGACTGTGAGCATTGGAACCTACACCATCAGCGATACGATAAACGTCTCCATTCTCGTAGAGCAGGATTGCATATTGGAGGAGAAAGGCAACGAAAAACAGTCAAGCTGAATGATCCGAGAGTTGCTACATCAAAACATTATCGACTCTTTACAGGCCACCTGAAATAGTCATATTCACACGGGAAGTGTTTGTCAATAATCTTACGGTAATCATCGATGAAGCCACCATATTATGGGCTGGCAACGTGATATTGAGCAGGCTGGATTAGAGTTGGAGTGAATGAGAATTATCAGAGGAGCCGTTCCCTCAGCCCACACTTACGCTGAGCCAGGCACCTATGTGATATTGCTCAGAGCTCTTCGAAATGATGGATTATCAACAACCAAATCTCTCAATAAACGTCCCAACCACCGTCCCTTCTGACTCTACAAGTACAGAACTGTTCTCGATGACTGGGGAATTGCGAATGGTATTCTTAACAACTTTGATTACAGATGTCCTAGTTTTGGCAGTAGCAAAAAGATCTTGGATACAGAAATCTAGACTAAGTCAGGAATGAAGTGCCTTCCGCCGGATTGATGCTAATTGCTGATGAAGATGGTGCACGCGGAAACGTACACTACAACTTCTGCAGAGTTGAGACATGCCGATCGAAACATTCAAGCTGCATGTAAGCTGCAGGTTTCAATCAGCCTGAACCAGGCCTGTAACACAGGCTCCGCGTGAAACGTCTAGTTAACCGCTGGGGTCTGTTCAACCAGCCTTGAAACACGGGAAACTCTTGGTTCCGCCCGTCTTCTGCAGTGACCCTACTGGCGCCAGAAATCGTGTAAGTGCACATGACCAGCAACCCATGCGGTGACCCAGAGCTCGACCCAAACCTATTGGAGGCCGATGGGGATCCAGTTGCTGCAGCACTAGGATCCGCTTCAACATAAGAGTTTATTCTCTTGTCGGAGTCTCTGCTTGACTTCGACCAGTCCCAGTTTGTCTAAGCATTCAGATCTCTGCCATCCAGTCTCTGGATCCCAGCCGTGAATTGTGTAGTACTGGTCAAGCATCATGTTCCAATTCTCTCTATCGAGTTTCTCTCCTCTGTTAGGCCCTGACTTCACAGGTTCTGTCATGAATCTCTCGGGTGGATAGTCGTCTCTGCGTGAAAATCCTGCATGAAGCGTGTTGAAGGCCTTCTCGACATTGTGAACTTGTAGGCCTACATTTATCAGTTGCTCACCATCCACCTGGATCCCTGTCGCTGCTGAGAATAGCTGTGCTAGGTCATCTTGGTCCAGCAGACCCCTGTCGCTCCAGACCGTTGTGAAGTAGCAGATGCCAAGCATGTCTACTGCTGCCTTAAACTTCTCGAACCAGAAGACTGCCTCTGCCTTCAAGTCATAGGAGTGGGGGTTGCCTGCGTGTGGAGTTCGATGGGACTGGAAGGCTCCATTCAGGTGGCCTCCGCCTCTAGTAGCTACGACGCAGCCTAACGCCCACCCTTTATCAGACCTTAAAGCTTCGATCGAGTCCTGACCCTTGATGTGAGAGACATATCTCTCTGAGCCTCTCCCTATAATCTCTGACGCTCTCCTTGAGCCTTCTGCAAGTATCTTGCCGAATCCCTCTCTCCTCGCAATCTTCCAGATGAGTTCGATCACCATCTTTGAGTCGCCCCACTTCAACTCTAGGCCGTCAGTCTCAGCTGAACCGACTATTCCCTTCTCGAACAACTCAAAGGCCCAGGCCACAGGTGCTGAGGTATTGTCTATGTCAAGTCCAAGTTCGTTACATACGGCGTTGATCTTGATCAGCGCCTCAGGATCGTCTATGTCAAGCTTCGCCGAGAAGTCCCAGTCAACATTCATCTGGAAGCCCTCACACATCAAGCCGGCATAAGGTCCAGAATCGATCTTGTAGAGGTGACTGCAGTGTAATGGACAGTTGAAGCAGGCGAGCTTCCTCTTCTCGTATCTCTCGTTGAGGATCTCCTGCCTGACCCTTTCTATCTTCATGTCGTCCCAGTAGTCGTCTTGAAAGTTTCTGGCTCCAAGAAAGCCAAGGTGATTAGCTGAAGGCAATGAAGCTCGAGTACCATACTTCCTCCTTGCACTGACAGACTGATTCTCGTCTAGTTTCCTCCAGACTCTCTCAACCTCCTCCATGAACCTGTTCGGCTGCGCTACATCAACGGGTCCCGTACCCCTCACCACCAAGGCTTTCAGCCTCTTCGATCCCATCACTGCGCCTGAGCCTCCGCGGCCAGCTGCCCTAGCCTTATCAACGATGATGCAGGCGGGCTTTGCAAGGTTCTCTCCGGCAGGACCGATGGAAGCTACACGTATACGGGGATCGCCCAGCTCCTTTCTGAGAATGTCCTCTGTTCTCCAGGTGGATTCCCCCCATAGATGTGAGGCATCCCTGAACTCGGCTCTGCCGTCGTTCACGAAGAGATAGACCGGCCTCTTGGAGGCTCCTTGGAGAACCAGAAAATCGAATCCGGCATACTTGAGTTCAGGGCCGATGTGTCCACCAACGCTTGAGGAGAGTACTCCATTCGTGTAGACGTTCTTCAAGTCAACACTCATTCTGGAGGCTGGAGCCATGGTTCCTGTTAATGGGCCGGTGCCGAAGACGATTATGTTATCTGGACTGAGTGGATCAATTCCTGACCTCAAACTATTGAATAGCAGCCATTGACCTACGCCTCTGCCTCCAATGAACCTTCTCACGAGAGGTTCAGATGATTCAACAACAGTCTTGTAATGGGTCAGGTCGGCCTTCAGAAACTTGCCAACCCATGCATAAACAGCCAAAACCTAGTTCGCCGCCGGCTGATAGACTAAAGCCTTCGGGGAGCAGTACCTTACACATAGAGGCGCCTCCTCCCCTTCACAGAGATCGCATTGATCCATTGTTATGTGCATCTTGCTCCTTTCACTGTCCCAGACGATCTGAATCTTCGATATGGAGGGCTGAAAGGCCCTTGAGAGATGGTAGGAGCATACTATCTCGCAGGTTCTGCAGCCAGTGCATTTCTCCTGTTTGATCAAGACCTTCGCAGTCAATGAGGGAGACCTCGGCGTTGCCAGGTAGAGGAGTTCAAGTCCAAGTAAAGGGCTATGCTCGATCTCCTGATAAACGTTAAGAATACTTGAGGCATCTCTCAGGGTGGACTGACTCCCGTGGAACCTGTACTACTCGCTGCTCTCAGTGTCCTGTTCTTTTTCTCATTCTGGAACGGCTTCACGGACGCTGCCAACGCAATAGCAACAGTCGTTGCTACGCGAGTACTGACACCGATAAAGGCTGTTGCTCTCTCTGCAGCCGGAAACTTCGTCGGCATGTTCTTCTTCCCAACAGCGGTGGCGGTCACGATGGGTGAGGGGATAATCAGGAGCAGCTTGGTGACTGCTGAGATCCTGATCGCGGCGTTGATCGGCGGGTTAGCGTGGGATGTACTAACATGGTGGTTTGGACTCCCAACCTCTGAATCTCATGTGCTTGTCGGAAGCATGATAGGAGTCGGTGTGGCTGCTGCAGGGACTGACGCCATCAACGTGTCAACGATCCTGAGCAAAGTAGTGATTCCTATGGTGACCTCGCCCACCATCGCCTTCATCTTCGCCTTCTTCTTCACAGCCGCGGTCATGAGGCTCTCCTTGATCAAGACCTTCGCAGTCAATGAGGGAGACCTCGGCGTTGCCAGGTAGAGGAGTTCAAGTCCAAGTAAAGGGCTATGCTCGATCTCCTGATAAACGTTAAGAATACTTGAGGCATCTCTCAGGGTGGACTGACTCCCGTGGAACCTGTACTACTCGCTGCTCTCAGTGTCCTGTTCTTTTTCTCATTCTGGAACGGCTTCACGGACGCTGCCAACGCAATAGCAACAGTCGTTGCTACGCGAGTACTGACACCGATAAAGGCTGTTGCTCTCTCTGCAGCCGGAAACTTCGTCGGCATGTTCTTCTTCCCAACAGCGGTGGCGGTCACGATGGGTGAGGGGATAATCAGGAGCAGCTTGGTGACTGCTGAGATCCTGATCGCGGCGTTGATCGGCGGGTTAGCGTGGGATGTACTAACATGGTGGTTTGGACTCCCAACCTCTGAATCTCATGTGCTTGTCGGAAGCATGATAGGAGTCGGTGTGGCTGCTGCAGGGACTGACGCCATCAACGTGTCAACGATCCTGAGCAAAGTAGTGATTCCTATGGTGACCTCGCCCACCATCGCCTTCATCTTCGCCTTCTTCTTCACAGCCGCGGTCATGAGGCTCTCCTTGAAGTCCAGTCCCATGAAGGTTAACAGATACTTCAGTCATATCCAGCTGGCATCTTCATTCTTCTTCTCAGTCACCCATGGAACCAATGACGCACAGAAAGTGATGGGGCTCATTACTGCAATGTTCATAACATACGGGTACCTTTCGACTTTTCATGTTCCTCTATGGGTCGCCTTTGCCTGCCATGCAACGATCTCCTTGGGCACCTTGTTCGGTGGGTGGAGGATAGTTCACACGATGGCCCACAAGATCACTAGGCTCAGGCCTTATCAAGGGGCCTGCGCGGAGACCGCCGCCGCCGTGGTCTTGGCCACAACAGCTGTGGCCGGAGCCCCTGTAAGTACCACTCATGCGATAAGCGGCTCCATAATGGGTGTCGGTGCAACACGCCGGTTCACCGCGGTGAGGTGGGGTGTCGCGAAGAGCATAGTGGTAGCGTGGATACTCACTATACCCCTCTCGGCCTTCTTCTCATACATTACCTGCAGAGTCTTCATGCTGGCAGAGATCATTGTATACTAGCGACTCTCCGGTGACTTGTTGATTGATGTGTCAGCCGCAGGAACACAAATATTAATACCGGTCGCGGCTTGAGGGTTTCCTGGTACCTATGCGACTGAGGGAGCTCATAGTACCTCAAGAGAAGATCTTCTTCCACCTGTTAACTGAGCAGTCACAGATCCTTGTGAGGGGTGCGGAGAGCCTCTACGAGATGTTGACTGACTACCATGATGTACATATGAAGGCTGCTGAAATCAAAGAGACTGAACATGCAGGAGACAATGTCGCCCATGAACTCTACGTGAAGCTGAATACAACATTTGTCACACCGCTGGACCGAGAGGACATAATGACGGTGGCCTCACGGTGCGACGACGTACTCGACGCGATCGACGCTGCGGCCCAACGCATCCTCACATTCGAGATAGAGCAGCCTACTGAGATAATGAGGAGCCTAGCCCGGCTGATCCTTAAAGCAGCAAGAGAGATAAACGTTCTCATGACGAACATCGAGAAGGCTGACCAGAGACAAGTGGACAGAGGATGCGAGGAAGTCGATATGATAGAGAACCAAGGAGACGAGCTTCTCCACGCTGCCATCGGAGACCTCTTCAGAAGGAATGATGCCCCTGTTCTGGAGATCATAAAGCTCAAGGAGATCTATGAGTGGTTGGAGGCGGCTCTTGACCGCTGCGAGGATGTGACCTACGCTATAGCTGACATCGTAATGAAGAACAGATAGAAGACCTGAACTTAATTTCTTCTCTACGCACCGATTCAAGAGGTTCGGATGAGACTCGCTTCTCGCCAGCAGGCTTGCTGCGCCTTCTCGCAGCCCTCCTAGCCAGCAGAATGCAAGAGACACAGGCCACTGCGAATGGAAGGTATATGAAGTCACCGAGCTCATCGATACTGATGCCGATAGGGGTCAATCTGAAGTCCAGACTGACATCTGACCCTTCAGAAAGGCTGACCTCCTTCACAGAGGCCTCATAACCATTCAAGGAACAGATCACAAGGTAACGGCCCTCCTTCACCCATATCTCGTAGGATCCGTCAAGTGTGGATGTGAAGTCCTGTGCATCTTGACCGATCACATCGACAATCGCCCAGTTAAGCGGCACCAGCACACCGAACATGTTGAGGCTGGTAACAGTGCCTGAGAGATTTGCCAGACGACTGAGCACCAAAGTTATGCTGATGCTACCACATTCAGGAAGCGTCGCCATGACTGCGACGCTCTCCTGCAGAAAACCGGGCAGATACACCACCAGCCTGTAGGCGCCAGGTGCCAGACCACTATCAGACTGAATAACACCATCAGTTGTATCGTAGAAGCTAATCCATCTCCACGCAGGATCTCCTGCATATCTCCTGAAGCCGGATAGACGGAAAGTGGACACAGTCGAGCTTGAGGGAACATAGGTTGCGTTAGCCGCCACAAAATCATCATAGCCATCATAGACTTCTATTCGGATCGGTACCCTTTCAGAGAAGGGGTACGTGTCTACTCCGGTCGGCAGATCTTCCTTCTCAAGCATAAGATTAAGCTCGATCGTTCCTCCAACCGTGAGGTCCACGACTCTATCGGCTGTAACCCTGTCTATCACTTCGATCAGGTAGGGGGTCTTCTGGTAGTAGCCGTATGTGAACATGTGAATCGAGTAGGTTCCAGCTCGAAGGTCAGTAGCGGAGACGATGGCCTCACTACTCGAGGATGTCTGACGGCTGAAAGCAATCTTGTAGACCAGTGCCTCATACTGGTCACGGAACTCGACCCGTATAGGCGACCCGTCGAATCTCCAGTTTTGAGGTTGAGGTGGTGACTGACAGTTCACGGAACGTATCGTAAGAGTGACCGAGCCTGTTCTGGCAACCTCAAGGCTCGCCTCTGAAGTACTGTTGCAGTCCGACACCGTCATGTAGAAGTCATAAGGCTGGTAGAAGCCTTCCATCCTGACGCTGACATAGTACGTGCCCGGCGGGAGGCCGTAGTCCTGTCTAGTACCGAGAAAGCCTGTGACGATCACGCTTGAAGGGGTGCTTCCAGGTGGGATGAGGGTTGAGTTCCTCCCACGAAGTATATTATCACGATCATATAACGCTACGCTTAAGGATCTGCTAGGAGTAACCTGTATAGGATATCCTCCCGCAAAGTTTTTGAAGTGAACGAGCACATTTGCGCGGCCTGTTCGGTGAACATCAAACTCGACTCGCGTCACCGCGACCTTGCCTGATAACGGGACAATGTAGTCTTGCAGTTGAAGATACTCGTTAACCCATATCCTGATCTTGTAGGGCTGCAGCCATATTCCTGAAACGTATCCGGAACCGTCCTGAGGGATATGCCCATCCAGCTCCGTTGACCCAT
>JAGTQV010000091.1:0-6142 GCA_018397035.1 Candidatus Bathyarchaeota archaeon
TGCGAATAGAAGCGGAAAGATCCAGACCGCAAGCCAGAAACCCCAGCGCTTCAGCATGAAGAGGCCTACTCCAGCGACGATGGAAGCGACTGACAGGCAACCTAACATCCATAGCTCCGCAGCAGATTCCATAGTCAATACGAGCAGGTACAAGCCGACTGCGATGTAGAATACTGCAGGGACAAGTAGTGCCCTACTGAGAGTCCTTTCGGGATCTCGTTCCATAGTCCACACCAGGGAACCAAGCTATCTGGGGAATAATAAATAGGTTGTCTTGCTCATTCTACCGGTCTGCTCCAGAAGAGAGCTCTAGGTCAGACTAGGAATAGCCCTATATTATGAAGCCACCTAAAACATTCATGCAGTGATGATTCAACTTCTTCCGGAGGCGTCCAGTGAGGTCTTTGAGGGAGGGGGGTTATGCCGATCAGGGGTGACAGTCTAGCTCTATACACGTCGAGGGAGAAGCCGCTCAGCGGCCGCAGCCTAGACTTTGAGCAGGCACGGTACGTCGTCCTAGGTTTTCCGTATGATCGAACCAGCACTTACAGACGTGGGTCAGCTATGGCGCCTACCGCGATCAGGGAGGCCTCAGGGAACATCGAGACCTTCAGCTTCAGGTCGAATGTGGACGTCGAGGAAATCGCCATCTGCGATGTCGGTGATCTTGATGTTGTTGATGACTTGGCTGAGACACTCAGACGCCTAGAGGCCTCGGTCAGGGACGTACACGGAGCAGGCAAGATACCGATACTGATAGGGGGGGAGCACACTTTGACCTACGGTGCGGTCAGAGGGTTAGGGGGGGATGTTGCGGTCGTTGACTTCGACGCGCATCTTGACCTCAGGGATCAGTACATGGGTTCACGGCTCTCACACACCACACACATGAGGAGGCTCGCTGAGGAGATAGGGCCTGAGAGGATAGTCGAGGTCGGCACCAGAGCGGTCTCGAAAGGTGAGTTAGAGTATGCAAGAGATACTGGCGTGCACTTCTACTCAACCCTTGAGATTCGGAGGCATGGAGCAGAGAAGATATCAACCCTCATAGCCCAGAGACTCTCAAAGTTCAGGAAAAGATACATCACGATAGATATGGATGTTCTCGACCCTGCCTACGCTCCCGGTGTCGGCAACCCTGAAGGAGACGGCTTAGAGATAGGCGCCCTGATCGACATACTCACCATGTTAGCTGGTGCTGGCCTCGCAGGCCTAGACCTCGTCGAGGTCTGTCCAGGATACGATACAGGAATAACAGCGGCTCAGGCCGTGAAGGTTATCTTCGAGGCGCTAGCTGCAGCGGAGGGACGGGGTGTCGAAGCTGACATGGCATGAATCAGCTCTTCCTTTATGTTGCATCTACCTATAAGAGGCTGCAGCTCGTCAGAGGCTGATAGATGAACTTCCAGAGCGGGCTGACACCATACCTGCTAGCCTGTTAGGGGTCACCTTAGCATCCTTGGCTGCCGGAAGAGGGCTTGAAGAGAGGAATTACAGAAGGCCTCTACTCAAGGAACCCGGTTAGATCCTCGATCCTCTCGATCTGGCCTACTGCATAGGCCAAGATCTCGACCAGGTCGAAGACTCCTTTAATCGAATATGGTGCTGTCGAGTAGAGATTATGGAAGCATGTGGGGCATGAGGTGGCGACGGCGTCAGCCTTGGCTTCCTGGACTTCATCAAAGATGGTTTCGCAGAGGCTGTTCCTCAAGTCTGAGTATGGCACACGGATCGTTCCGCCACAGCAACGTGAGAACTCCCTGGCTCTGTTCAATTCAATGAGCCTCACTCCGTCGATTTTCTTCAGTACGTTCCTAGGCGCGTCGAAGATTTCAGCGTATCTTCCAAGGTGACAGGGATCCTTGTAGACTACCCTCATCTCCAGCCGCCTGGATGCCTTAAGTCTTCCACTCTCCAGCGCCTCCTCCAGGAGCTGGGTTGAATGTTTCACATTGAGTCTGAGCGTATTCTCCAGCTTCGGCAGGTCATTCTTGAAGGTGTTGTAGCACATAGGACAGAGAGTAACTACCGTCTCCGGCCTGTACTCCTTAAACATCCTAGCAGTCTTCATCAGGGCCTCCTCAGCCTCTTCCTTGAGGCCGAGTTCTGCCAGGTAGTTTCCGCAGCAAGCCTCATCCCTAAGAACGGTGAACTCGGCACCCATCTCTTCCAGAATCCTGAACATTGAGATGAGATGGCTGGGATAGACGTACTGTGCAACGCAGCCCATGTAAAGGATGGTGTCAGCCCGCTCTGGAAGTTCATCTATCAGCCTCTGAAGTTCCGGCGGTCGAGCCTTCCCGAGAATGTTACCTGTCCGGTTGATGTTATCGAGCATCGCCAAATGTTCAGGTAGAGGCCCGATCCCCTTCTCCACCAGTTGGCGCCTTGTCTCTCTCACTATATCCGTCACCTTGACTAGTCCTGGGCAGATCTCCTCGCAGGACTTGCAGAGTGCGCAGGTGTAGATTCGTTCGAGTATTTCATTGTCGAATCTGATCTTGCCTTCCCGTAGTAGCTGAATCGCCATCATCCTGCCTCTTGCATTCCAGGTCTCGTCAAGCTTCGAATGGTAGATGGGGCATTGGCTCCGGCAGAAGCTGCATCTGAAGCACTTGTTCAGTTCGTAGACTGTCTCTCTGTCAAGTTCTGGTCTGAAACTTAAAGTTCACTCCTCCTCAGGGAAGATCTTGTGTGGATTCAGGATGTTGTTAGGGTCGAATAGTTTCTTGATCCGCTTCATAACCTCTGTCTCAAGCTGGCTATGCTCCAACGCGAAGTATTTCCTCTTAAGCACCCCTATCCCGTGTTCGCCTGATATCGTTCCGCCAAGCTCCACGGCCGTCCTGAAGATGTCATCAGTGGCTGCCATCGCCTTCTCGTACTCCTCCTTATTCTCCTCATCGTAAAGGACATGGGGGTGGAGGTTACCGTCCCCCACATGCCCGAAAGTGGGGACGAGAATCCCATGTCTCTGCGCGATCTCATGGATACGGCGGAGCATCTCAGGGATCCTGCTTATCGGCACAGTTACATCCTCTATCAAAATCGATGTCTTCCCAAGGACTGCAAGAGACTGGAAAGCCGTCTTCCTGGCATTCCACAGCTCCAGGCTCTCCTTCTCTGTGGCCGGAGTCTTTATCTCCACCGCCCCCTCCTCCCTACATATGACCTCGGCCGCGGCTATCTTCTTGTCTACGTCGTCGCGGTGGCCGTCGAACTCGATGATGAGCATGGCCCCAGCCTGAGGCAACCTCATCGTGAGGTATCGTGATATAGTCCCCATAGTCGTCTCATCGAGAAGCTCCATCGCGGAGGGGTTGAGGCCTTTAATCATAATACTGAAAGAGGCTCTCCCAGCATCTTCTGGGGAATCAAAGTATACGGTCGTCACCATCTGGCTCTCGGGGAGCGTTGTCATCTTTGCACGTATCTTCGTGATTACTGCGAGAGTGCCTTCAGAGCCGGTTATCAGGCCTGTCAAGTCATATCCGGATACGCTCTTCCTGGTCTTTGTCCCTGTTGAGACGATCTCACCCGTAGGTAGGACGACCTCAAGGCCTAGCACCCAGTCCCTGAATGTGCCGTACTTGACCGCGTGGATGCCTCCAGCGTTGTTCGCGACACACCCGCCAATGGTGCAGGCAACCTCGCTGGCGGGATCCGGTGGGATGAAGAGGCCGTGCGGCCTCAGCCTGTCGTTGATCTCACGTATGCTAACCCCAGCCTCTGCCAGGAACTGTAGGTTATCGACATCGACCTCAAGGATCCTGTTCATCCTTTCAAGAGATAGAACAATGCCACGCCGGGTTGGAACTGGGCCGCCGCAGAGGCTGCTCCCTGCACCCCTTGGGTAGACTGGGATCTTCGTCTTGTTCGCGAAGTTCATTATCTTGCTGACCGCCTCGACGCTCCTGGGCCAGACCACAACGTCGGCGGTTCCTCTGATGACGGTGGGGTCTCGCGAGTAGACTTCCAGTTGAAGGGGTTCGGCTGAGATGTTCTCTGAACCCACTATGGCGGCCAGCTCATCTACGCGTTCCTTGAGCATTCCCAGCTTCCAGCTGAGGAGGGTGATTCAGCCTATTCAGTTCTAGGCATCTCATTTCTTCTGGAGGTTTGACTTCTCCTTCAACGCCCACTCTGTGAGCTGTTCGGCTGTGTGAAGAAGGTTCTTCAAGTCGCTCTCAAGCTTCGCAGGCTGAATGAGGACGGCCCAACCCTCACCATAAGGATCCCTCACTATGATGCTCGGAGTCTTTGTGAGCGTATCATTAACATCCACAATCGTTCCTGAGACAGGCGATTTGAGTGGGCCGACCCACTTTGCACTCTCCATGGTTCCGAAGCCTTTACCTTGCTCAACCGAGGCGCCTCTAGGCTTCAGACGGATGTATATGATCTCGGCAGCCATCTTGACGGCGATGTCGGAGAGTCCGACGCGCACTCTGCCGTCGGGTTCTATCTTCGCCCAGCTCCTGCCTTCCTCTAAGTAGTACAGCTCCTCCGGAAGGTTGAACTCGTCTACCTTCACCATTATCCAGAATCACTTGTCTATTCAGCTCAGGCAATGACCTTCCTGAGTTTTTCCAAAGCTAATCTGATGCCTTCTATTATAGATTCTGGTGGCTGATGACTGAATGATTCAAGACCCCATCCATGTAGAGGTTGCTATCAGCAGGCTGCTCTACATGAGGCCTAACTCTTCAGCCACCAACTGTGTAATGTCGGCGACTCTTGCCTGCAGTTTCTCCGTCTTGGCGGCCTCGTCCAAGCCAATCAGGCAGGCCGGACATGCCGAGAGGACGAGCTCAGCACCGCTAGACTTGACCTGCCTTATTCTCGTCGCTCCGACTTTTCCGGCTACTTCAGGCAGGATAGCCTTCATCACGCCTCCAGTCCCACAACATCTTCCAGCGCCTCGATTCTCAGGGATCTCAGCAAGTCTCTCCACATACTGTCTTATTACGGTTCGAGGTTCGTCATACATCCCGCCCAGTCTGCCGAGCTCGCAAGGGTCATGGTATGCAGCGGAACCGGTGAGCTTCTCTTCGGGCTGGAGCCTAGGATCCCGTAGCATCGAGTGCAGATACTCAACTATGTGGATCGGCTGAAAACCTAGTCTGTAGCCGAGTATCTGGGGATATCTCTCCTTGAACATTCTGTAGCAGCCAGGACAGTTGAAGATGACCTTCCTTGCGCCCATGCTCTTGACTGCCTGGACATTGTGTTCTGCTATCTCCCGTAGCCCTGGCGTGGCTCCGCTGAATTCAAGTGGGGCCCCGCAACACCACTCCTCCTGCTTCATCAAAGACCAATCCTCCTTCAAGTGGTTGAGGATGGCGGCGGTCGCCTTCGCAACGCCTCCGAGACGTCCCGAGAACGATGTGACACACCCCACGAAATAGACGGTCTCTGCCTTCTCCTTTCTCGGAACCACTGCAGACTCGTATTCTATCCAATCGTTCCTCGAATCGTTTGGAAGGCCGTACAGATTCTTCTCGACGGTTATGCTTTCATGTAATCCCTTGACTTCCGCTGGAGCAAGCCCACTGAGGAACAAGCTTTCGCGAGCTGCCTTCCATAGACTAACTAGGTCCAGCTCGACAGGACACACACTCATGCATCGGCCGCATAGCGTGCATTCGTATAGGACGCCCTGAATCTCCTTCATATCTTCTCTCCTGATCTTTCGCTTCACCAGCATCGAGAGCACGCCGCGTTGCCTGTTCACCTTCCCCCTATAGGCGATCAGTCTTGCACGCGGCGAGGAAGTGAGGGCGTTTGTCTCATCATGCACAGGACAAGCTTCTGTACAGTCACCGTCCCTTCCGCATGCTAGAAGTTGCATGACCCCGTACCTTGTCAAATTTCCAAAGGGTTCAGTAGCTTTGACGCCAGGTCTGGAGATGGTTGGACGGAATAGGGTCCGGAGCACGACTACTCCAATGCATGATATCGCTTTCAGTATACCTCCGGAGAAGACTATTGATGCAAGAAACCAAACGTAGACGACGAAGATGTGTATGCCAACAACATAGACCCTTTCTTTTGTGGGAATAGCTAGATTCACTAGAGTGTACGGAAGTAGCTCGAACCCGAATATCGAGACAGCTGTGTATGTCACCCCATACGCGACAGT
>JAGTQV010000091.1:6168-6429 GCA_018397035.1 Candidatus Bathyarchaeota archaeon
AGTCAAATCTGGTAAGACCTCCCCTAAGCTTCTCATTCGTTGCCAGCTGCGCCCCGTAAAGGATGAAGCCGATGACGAAAAGCCCCCCCACGTACCTGTGGAATATCCTGACAGGATACATGAAGCCACCAACTTCAAGAATTGACTCATCC
The DNA here is from genome assembly GCA_018397035.1 of Candidatus Bathyarchaeota archaeon. Lineage (GTDB taxonomy): Archaea > Thermoproteota > Bathyarchaeia > 40CM-2-53-6 > RBG-13-38-9 > JAGTQV01. Next base: position 6,321 of record JAGTQV010000091.1, read on the forward strand.
AGTCCTGAGAGCAGGAAGGAGAGATCCATCGCCATCCAGGACAGAAGGACCACGATCATTGTCACATGGAAGAGCCAGAAGGATAGAGAGCTGAACCACATCCTAGGGT
>JAGTQV010000006.1 GCA_018397035.1 Candidatus Bathyarchaeota archaeon
CTCAGACCCTCCACGCATCCGCCTCTCAAGGTCTTGCCTTCTCTCTCTAAGCCTCAACCTCTCATGTACCTTACGACCTGACAGCCTATTCAAAAACCCTCACTGTCAGGCGGGGAGGTAGCCTCGCTGCTTGAGCGTATCAACCTGGCTCTTAGTGTATCGCCAGAGAATATCACCACGTCCATCATACTGGAAATCCCAGGGTTCAACGAGGACTGCATCACCTATCCTGACCCAGACTCTCCGCTTCATCTTTCCCCTGATTCTGCAGAGCCTCTCATGACCGTCTGCACATTTGACGCGAACCCTGTCATATCCTAGCAGTTGAGAGACCAGACCCACAACCTGTCGTGGACCAGGATAGACCATATCCTTGAGTTCTTCTTCGCTGATTACCTTCTTCTTACCCATTCCAGAATCCTGAGTCCTGTGAAGCCTATAGAGACCTTCGATGAGTTGAAATCGGCAGTGCAGATAAAGGTTTGGCTATCGGCGGATTCAACCATTCCGAGTCGCACCTACTTCAACCATATGATGACTGTAGATCTCTGTATGATGGGGGATAGATTCTTTGGGCAGCTGTGCATTAACTCCACATGGAGGAGTTGCCTCCTGGGGGGCGGCTCGGTGAGCGGGTTGAGTAAGCGGGTTATAGGACTTGTCCTTACAGTCTCGATTATCGCGTCCTTCATCACAGCCTACGGATTGCTGCTGAGGCTCAGTGGACCAAAGGATCATGCAGGCATGATACTCGACGACATGGCTGTGACAGCCTTGATGCAGCCGAGAAGGAGCAGCGACACATCCCTCGAGGAGGCTTTGATGAATCGGAGGTCTGCTAGAAGTTACGTGGACGGTGCCTTGACGCTGGAGGAGCTGTCACAGCTGCTCTGGGCGGCGCAGGGATTGACCAGTCCCCAGGGACTCAGAACGGCGCCCTCTGCAGGGGGGCTCTACCCGCTTGAGGTGTATGTCGTGGTCGGCCGCGTGGAGGGTCTGAGTCGAGGGGTCTACAGATACCTCCCCAGCACACATTCCATCCTGAGGATTCAGGACGGTGACAGGAGGGTGGAGTTGGCCAGGGCGAGTCTGGATCAAAGCTGGGTCAAGGAAGCCGCCGTAGACATCATCATAGCAGCCGCCTATGAGAGGACCACTGTGAAGTATGGCGAGCGTGGAGTGAGGTATGTACATCTGGAGGTGGGCCACGCTGCTCAGAACCTATGCCTGCAGGCCACCGCATTAAGGCTTGGAGCAGTTACGGTTGGGGCCTTCGATGACGATGAAGTCAGCATGGTGGTCGGTCTCCCTCAGGACGAAAAGCCACTCTACGTTATACCTGTAGGAAGACTGGAGGCATAGCAGCCTCGAATAGACAGGTCTAGAGCCGCCACGATTCCTCAGGTCGAAGACCGACCCTACACCTATCATATCAAGACGTAGCCTTTCTTCTCCATCTCCACCAGTAAAGGCTTGATTCGCTCACGCTTCTCTACAAGAGTATCTGGAGCAGATACACCCTTCTTGAGGAGATAATCAAGAACTGCATCGCTGAGAGAGTCGAGTGCCAGCATGGAGCAGTGTATCTTCGGTTCCGGCAGTCCGCCTAGAGCATCGAGCACGTCTTCCTTTGTTATTCTCAGGGCTTCCTCGACAGTCTTGTTCCTGACGAGTTCAGTCAGCACGCTTCCACACGCTACAGAAGCGACACAACCCTGAGTCTTGTACTTCGCCTCAACTATCTTGCCTTCAGCGACCTTTATCCAGAACTTGGTGATGTCGCCGCAGAAGTCGCTCATGTAGACACCTATGCCGTCAGCATCTTCGATCTCGCCGACGTTCCTCGGATTGCGATAGTGCTCGAAGACTTTCTCGTTGTACATATCAGAAGAATCAGCTCTTCCCGCTAGTTATAGTTTCTTAAGTGCTGATCTAGGGTGGAGAAGCTGTCGATGTCAGACAGACCCGGCTGGAATAGACTCATGAGCTTTCTTCAAATATAGCCTCTCTGATCTTCCGATTCATCTCTCTGATAGCTTCATGAATCTTCTCTATCTTCCTCTGGTTCAGGTATGGGTAATTCAGAAATAGTAGCCTGTTGGTCTCAAAGATGTCTTTCCGCAAGAGAAGGCTCGCCAGTTGGCTGCGATTCGCCTCTATCCTCATCACGGAGGCCCGGTTGTCCTCAAGGTACTTCAACCCCTCCTCGGTTATCGAGTAGACCTTCTTCCCATTCTCCTCAGACGACTTGATGTACCCCATATCCTGCAACATCTGGAGCGTAGGATATACCACGCCTGGACTCGGTTGATACAGGAAGTCCTCAGAGATCGACTTCATCAAACCGTAGCCATGCATCGGGCTCTGCCTAAGGGACAGCAGCAACAGGGTCTTGAGGTCCCCTCTCTCGAACATGCTTCTCGGACTGATGAAGGGTAGGGGGAAGGTTAGGGGGTTTTGTCGGTACATTACCGACTATATTATGTCTGTAGACATATTTTTAGGTATATCGATAGATTTCCACCCTTCCTCTCACAGCCACAAGCACCTCCATGGCCGAGACGAGGATTCCAACATAGGCGCAAGACTGTTCCCTCAAGATTGACGTAAGCATTAGACGGTCCACCTCATGAAGCAGTCCGCATCAATCCAATATAGGACTACACACCCACACACCATCATAGTCTACGACTACGAATTGCATGAGACCTGGAGAAGAGGGGGGAGGCTACATCAGCAAGAGGCTACATCAGCCATCAACAGTAGCGGCAGCCTAGAGACGGATGATCTGCACGTGTGGAACTCCTGCTATGTAGATTACTGCTGAAGGATCAACGAGTCTACCATCGACAGCCGCTCTGACAGATTTCTCTCCTACCAGGTTTCCAGTGTCGGCCTTCGACAGCGCCGCCATAGCCTCCTCCTTTGTGGCAAGTTCACCCTTGTAGAAGCTGCTTGAGACCTCCAGCCTCAGTCTACCCTCTTTTAGAGTCTTGCCTATCAGTTCGCTGTCGCAGACAGCCACGAGGGTCTTCTCGCCCTTCACGTACTTCTTAACATAGACCCTATCCAAGACTCAACTCTCTAGATCGGCCGGACTGGAGATCTGGCGCCGCAGGCCTCACAGGTCAAAGTTCCGAATCGGCCTGACTTCTCGATCTTCGTGTCAGGGCGCTTGCAGATCGGGCAGACAACATATCTTGTTATGTAGATGTGGAGGAGCTGCTCGATCGAGTCTCTGGCGAAGTTTCCTTGGAAATAGACCCTTTGACCATCATACGTGCCTGCGGTCGCCATTTCCTTGGAGAGAAACTTGAGGATATGTTGAGGGTTTCTGTTAAGTCGCCTTGCTATATCCGCGAAATTTGAGATCATAGTCCTAGACTTCCCGAAGACCATTATCTCCGGTTTCGGCTCTTCGAAACGCTCCCCGCTGACCACTCTCCTAGGAACCTTCTCAAGCGCCCTGTCAAGAGCCTTCAAGTACCTCTCGGCCACGGATCGACCCTGCCGGCTGAGAGATCGAGCGCGCACTATTTAAGCTGAGACCAAGGTGTGGGGAGGTGGCCCTCCTCCACCGTCAAGGAATCCTTTAATCACCAGCCAGCATTCATCTAGAAGATGCTCCATCAAGACCGGCTGGGGGTGTGGCTGTGGGCAGGTGGATAGTGAACGCGGCATGGCCGTACGTCAACTCCGTGCCTCACCTAGGAACCTTCATCCATCTACTCTCAGCAGACATCTTCACCAGATACCTCCGCTTGAGAGGGGAGGACGTGATCGCGGTGACAGGTTCTGATGAGCACGGTACACCCATAGAGGTGGAGGCGCTCAGGCAAGGCATAGAACCGAAGGAGCTCACAGACCATTACCACACCCTGATACTCGACCTCCTCGAGAAGTACTCGATATCATTCGATAACTACACCAGGACAGAGACGCCGACACATATCAAGTTCACACAGGCATTCTACCTGAAGCTCTACGATAACGGCTACATATTCAAGAAGGAGGTTGAGCTTCCCAGCTGTGATAGATGTGGAAGATTCCTGCCGGACCGATTTGTTGAGGGCACATGCCCACACTGCGGGTTTGAGGGTGCAAGAGGAGACCAATGTGAGAATTGCGGAAGAGTTCTAGATCCAACAGAGCTGGTGAAGCCCAGGTGCGTATTCTGCGGTTCAACACCGACGATCAAGCTTTCTACACACTGGTTCTTCGACCTTCCAAGGTTTGAGACAGGGATCAAGAGGTATCTGAATGAGAACAAGCAACTGCCTGATAATGCAAGAAACTTCTCTTTGAGATGGCTTAGGGAAGGCCTGAGACCTAGAGCGCTTACACGAGATAATAAGTGGGGGGTCCCATCGCCTTTCCCAGGGTCAGAGGGGAAGACTATCTACGTCTGGATGGAAGCCGTCTTAGGGTATATCTCAGCCTCGATCGAGCTGGGTGAGAGAAGAGGGGATCCAGACCTATGGAAGAAGTACTGGCTGAGCAAGGAGACCAGGAACGTTCACTTCATCGGAAAGGACAATATTCCTTTCCACACCATAATCTTGCCAGCCCTCTTGATGGCGACACATCAGGACTACATCCTGCCTTGGCAAGTATCATCTACAGAGTTCATCCTGTATGAGGGGCAGGGCAAGTTCTCGAAGAGCCGCCGGATAGGGGTCTGGATGGACGACGCCCTAAAGATAGCTGAGCCGGAGTACTGGAGATTCGTCCTCACATCGATCAGACCTGAAGCAAAGGATGCCAACTTCACATGGAAGGAGTTTGAGAGACGCGTAAACACAGAGCTCAACGACATACTTGGAAACTTCATCCATAGAACATTGACCTTCACCAAGTCTAACTTCAACGGCCTGGTTCCAGAGCCCGGCGACTACTCCGAGGCAGGAATGAAGCTTATCAAGGAGATCGAGAACGCACCCACGAGTATCGGTGCGCTGATGGAGCAGTTCAGGTTTAGGGATGCATTGAATGCTGTGATAGAGCTTGCAAGGTCTGGAAACGAGTACCTCAGCGAGAGCGAACCTTGGCACTCCATAAAGAGGGAGAGGGCGGAGGCTGCAAGCGCGATCAACCTGTGCATCCAGCTGGTTCGCTCACTAGCCATACTCATCTACCCTTTCATGCCGAACACCTCCAGAATGATCTGGATGGAACTTGCCGCCGAGGGTGAAGTTGAGGAGCAGAGATGGGATGATGCTGGAAGGCTTCTCCTCAAACCGAACCACAGGATCGGCGAGCCTAGGACGCTATTCCACAAGGTAGACGCAGAACAGATAGCCCGAGCATGGACTGCAAACCCTGAACATGGCTGAGGGAAATGATCCTCAAGATAGACATTCACATCCACACAACAGCCTCCCCCGACGGCTCCATCCCTCCCCAAGAGATCCCCCGAATATTGAAGCTCAAGCAGCTTGACGGTGTCGCGGTGACAGACCACGACAGATTCTTCGACAAAGAGGTCAGAGGGGGGATCGTAGTCCCTGGGATCGAGGTGAGCACTCGGGAGGGCCATCTCCTCGGCCTCGGAGACGTGGAGGAGATAACTCCAGGCCTCTCCGTTGATGAGACTATCAGGATAATACATGAGAGAGGCGGGGTTGCGATACTGGCACATCCATATGACCTGATTCGCGGCGGCATAAGGCCGGCTCACGTGACTGAGCCGCTGGACGGGATCGAGACCATAAACTCGAGAGCTCACCCCTTCCGTCTCTCAAAGTACCTCGCAGAGAGGACCGCGAGGAGACTCGGCATCCCAACGCTCGGCGGGAGCGACTCACACACGCCCGAGACTGTAGGCGACGCCTACACACTTGTCGACGCGAGGTCTACATCCCTTAAGGATATTCTAGACGCGATAAGGGATGGAGATGTGAAGGCTCAGGGAGGCCCGTCAGGAAGTATGAATGATCTCAGACAGGTCAGGAGGAGGATAGGCCGTAGCCCATAACCTGACCATGGCATGTAGCTGACATAGATCTTGATCCAAGTATCTCAGCCTCCAGGTACCGTGAATGAGCACCGGTTATCCGAATCTTAAGCCTCTTGCCGAAGTTCTCCCTCCCCCCTGCTAGGGTCTTCTTGTAGTTCTCAGTCCTGCCGAAGACCCCACCGCCCCGGCCTATCTCAATAGCAGAGATCTCCTGAATGGACCCCACCATTCTCAGGTTCTGCTCCAGGACTATGCGTGAGGCAACCTCCACAAGCCTCCTTGACCTGGATGAGACAACCCTACCATCCAGAGGCTTCAGCCTCGAGGCGACGGTTCCTGGTCTCGGGGTGTACTTGGATATGTTCACCACGTCAGGCCTCACCCTTCTCAGCAGCCCCTCCGTTTGCAGGAACTGTTCCTCACCCTCGCCTGGATATCCCACGATCACGTCTGTCGCGATCGAGATCGTTTGAAATCTTGAACGGAAGAGATCAACTATACGAGTGAAATCGGCGACTGTGTATCCTCGGTTCATCGACTCCAGAATCATGTCTGAGCCTGATTGTACCGGCAGATGCAGAAACCTGTAGATCTTAGGATCCTCATATATGTCCATTAGGTCTTCCACGATCCTGTGCGCTCGCTCCGGATTCATCATACCCACCCGAACCTTGAAATCTCCTGGGATAGCCACTATTCTCCGCAGGAGCTCAGCCAGGTCTATGCCGTCTGCCCAGTAGCTTGCAGTGTCCTGAGCAGTTATCTGGATCTCAGCAACACCTTCATCGACGGCTCTCCTAACTTGACAGAGGATACCTTCCGGAGAGAAGGAGAAGAGTCTGCCTCTCGCGAAACGCGTGCAGCAGTATGTACAGGACCCTAGGCAACCTTCGGAGATCGGGACTATCTCTATGAACCGATTCATCCTCTTCCTCGGGAGCAACGACTTGTCCCTAGGCCTGCCTGAGAATCTCAGCCCAAGACGCCCCCGCAGGCTTTCCTCTGCAGCCTCAAGTATCTTCTCGACGGACGTGGGATTGACCAGCGCAGCGTAGTCTGGCAGTACATCGACTATTCTGGGAAGGGCTATACTCGGCAGGCAGCCGGCCACTATCACCGGTTTCCCATACCGGCCCAGCTCCCTGAGCCTCCCAAGCATCCTGCCCTCAGTCACACCCTTCACAGCGCAGGTGTTTATCAGGATCACTGAGGCTCCATCTGGATCACTCGCCTGCAGGTATCCTGATTGATCCAGTATTGCAAGCATTATCTCTGTGTCGCCTCTATTAGAGGCACACCCGTAGCTTTCATAATAGTAACTCTTACACTCACTATTCATCCCCCCCTTAAGGAACGGCTCGGCACGCATGTTCTCTGCAGACCGTGGCTCTTCCAATCAGACTCTCAGGACCCCCCCTACAATCTAGTCCGGCTGCTCCCCATCAATGCACCTCCGCCGACAGGCGGAATAATAGCAAAGACGCATCCTTCATACAAGATCGTCTCTACGCCATCCATCATCGCGACGTTCTTCCCATCGAGTAGGAGGTTAAGGTTAGGCGAGAGCTCTCCAGCACGCCTGGGGAAGATGTAGCTCCTGAGGGGCTCACCATACTTGCTAGACAAGATGTTGAGGAGGCTATGCACAGTGGTTCCGTCAGGCAAATCGAAGTCTTCTTCGCTCTTCCCGACGATCTCTCTTACCGCAGCAAAGTATCTTGCCTTCACCTTCATGGGAGCACCTGAAACATGAATGCTCTCTAGGTGTCTGACGGTTCAATCTAATAAACGTAGAGCGCTTGCTTTGAATCGTCTTCCGTGGATAAAGACCTTAAGGAAGATGGATGGCAAGAGTCTTCGAGGAGTGATTGATGGAGACTCGCCGCTCGACTGTAGACGCGACAGCAACGGTAAGCAGCCTGGCGAGGATTGGGGAAGGCTGCTTCATAGGTCCCCGAGTCAGAATAGCAGGTCCGGCGAACCTCCAGGACCTAGTCTGGATCGACTCCGATGTTACTATTCTGGGGGACGTCACTATTGGGGAGTCAACCTATATTGGAAAGGGATGTGTCGTCGGCCACCCGAGAAGGGATGATCTCAGGAGGATTCTTGAGGGTGAGATACCTGAGAGCAACATTCCCGGTCGCACAGTTCTCGGCAAGAGATGTGTTGTGAGGTCAGGCTCAATCATCTACTCGAACGTAGTCGTCGAGGATGATGTTGAGCTAGGTCACAACGTCGTATTGCGTGAGGATGTCAGAGTTGGGAGACATACAATGGTCGGGACTAACGTAGTGATTGATGGCGAATCCGAGGTTGGGAGGGGGGTTTCGATCCAGACAGGAGTCTACATCTGCAGAGGATCCAAGATCGAGGACTTTGTCTTCCTCGGCCCTTGCTGCGTCTTCACGAACGACAGATACCTGATGAGACTTGAGACAAAGATTCAAGGTCCAACTGTAAAGAGCCGGGCAAGCATCGGCGCCAACTCTACTCTCATGCCCGGCGTCACAGTCGGCGAGGACGCCGCGGTTGGAGCTCAGGCAGTCGTGACGAGAGATGTTCAGGCAGGCACAATATTCTTTGGGGTACCTGCACGTCGGCGGAAGAGAGTCCCGAGAGGTTGGAGGTCACTGCTGGAGGAGCGCTACAAGAAGAGCTCAGCCGGCATCTGACTCGAACTCACCTAAACTCTTCCAGGAGTCAGGCTCTCTCAACTCTTATCTTCTCGCCATCCCGAACCTTCCGGAAGACCGTCGCGTCGCCTACTATCCTCCCGAAGACGTTGACTGCGCTAGCAGCCACCGGCTTGCTGCCGCTGCTGGCAGGCGTCCTCCCGAAGAATATGCAGAAGCAGCTTCCAGCCGGCCAGTAACCGCAATCTCCAACCTCAACCTCGCGTTGCGACTTCTCCTCATCGAGGTCGACAGGAATACTGAAGTATATCTCTTCCCCCCAAGTGTTCACACTCGACTCGAAAGGGAGATTGTCGACTATGGCCTTCGCTGTCTTCGGGAGGATCTGCTCAAGGATCTCAGCCTCAACGTAGCCGGTACTTGCGGTATGAATCTTTATTCTCGTCGCCATCGAAGATCACCAAACTAAGGAAGACCCACCCCTCATCATATAAGAATGTAGGGTCGGAGCATTTCCAGTATAGAGGTCGTGAGGGCCCGGCTGCTAGCCTTCCGACCGTATGCTGCTTCCAAGAAACGCATCCTGTTCTAAGAAGCAATACGGCATCCTGGCCGGCAGAAAGAAGGAATGTTACGAGCAGGTTCTGCGCTCTGGAGAGACGGCTGAGTGGCGTCATTCACTTCGTCTTGGAAAGACCCGGTCGCACTTCCACTATCATGGTGCAGTCCTTATCCTGTCCTCCCATCTTCCACTTGGCTTTCACAAGAGCATCAACATCCTTGTCGATGCTCTTTGAGGCTACGAAGATGCCTGTCGCGCATCCCTTAGCGTCTGTCTTGACTTTATCCGATTCCATCGAACCGGCCTCTTTCGGCTGAACCTCAAAGGAGATCTCAACATCTTGGAGAGGTCTTCCACTGTCATCCATCTGTATCGTGAATGTACTCTTCTCTCCTGGAGCTATTGTCCTTGGATCCCTAGTCATGGACCAACCCATCCAAGACTCACCTCTGCGCGCCGGTCTTCCGCTTCCATAGGATAAAGGGTTTTCGCCGGTCCACCATACGCAGGCTGGCCTGCAATAGGCTGGAAGATGAGTGTCGGGCGTCGAATATTGACCGTGAATATCCTACCAGTACCACAGAGGCATGAGCCAGTAGTAGGGCACTGGAGCTGGATAGACATATGGGAGCGGGTAGTAGTATCCTGCCGGCAACGACCAGATGTAGGGCCAATAACCCCACGGAGGATACACAAACAACCGTGATCACCTAATTATGGTAAAGTAGCCGACATGTTTTTCAAGTTTTCTGAACCTGTGAAACCATCATGCTTCCCGAAGGCTCAACATGAGGTTAACCTTGCTCACCCTAGACTTCTGAAGAGGAATAGAAACTGCTAAGGGCATCCTCACCACATTACATGGCAGACCAACCATGGTCGACCTCAGAAAGCTCGACGACCACCATCTCAGAAGGCTGGCTTCAGACTACCCTGAATCGGCAAGCTATCCTGGGGCTCTGGAACAGAAGATACTGATCATCTGGAACTACCTGAATGAGAGACCCCCAAGCACCATAGAGGAGTACGCCAGAGGTCTGAGAGATAGCGCGAAGAAGGAGCTTGAGAGGAGGCTGGAGGAGGAGCGGCGGCGCAGAGCTGAGCTGGAAGCCAAGGAGGCTAAGAGGCGAGCCGCTTTGGTCAAGAAGCTGCAGCGATGGCTTGTCGGGATAGAAGAACCAGTATCAGTCGTTGAGGAGACAGGCCACCTGGAATGGAGGTGCCCAGTCTGCGGGAACAAGGCCAGATTCGACCTTAAGGACTACATAGACGACATCGCGAAAGGCAAATCAGCCCTGGTATCTTGGTACTGCGCCGGTAAGAATGTCGTTGATGGACCGAATCACTGGGGGTTGACCAGAGAGATCAGACTTGTCCAGGGTGAGGAGATAAGCAGAAAGATCCTGGAGGGCAGAGGCAGACAGCGAACATAGATCCCGGCGTGGACACATCGACGAGAGCCGCCTAACAAGATATATTAAGAAGGTATTCTGTCTAAGCCTGCTGACTGTTTCGCAACTAGTCTGAAGTGACTCTGCATTGCGGCGCTCCCTTACCTTGGCGGCCACACTCTTGCTGGCGACGTTGCCGCTTATAGATCTCAGCTGCAGCATCCCAGAAGCCTATATTTCAAGAGTAGATCGAACAATAATCATAAACGAATTCGGCGTCACCATAGTCACAGACAACTTGGTCGTGGAGAATAACGGGACTACACCGCTGGAGAGTCTCGGCTGGGGACTTCCTGGCAGATACTCCGGGAGACTCGAGGCCATCGAAGCAACAGAACCTACAGGGGAGGTCATGATGATGGAGAAGACTATCAATGAATCCTCCATGACTCAATGGCTGGAGTTCAGAACAGGCAGACCCATCCCCTCCGGCGAAGCTTACCAGATCAAAGTAAGATCGGTCTTCTCAAACCTGATAACGCCTGTCGGGAAGGACTATCTCTTCACATTCCCCCAATATCCCACCTTGAAGCTCCAGGCTGAAGTCTGCAACACCACCATAATATTGCCTAAAGGTGCGATGCCGAAGGAGTGGCCGAACCAGAGCTTCACAGCAGCTGAGATAGGTGGGAACCCTGCGTTGGTCGGGGTTGAGGAGACCCTTGAACCGTTCACCAGCAAGGAGATATCCTTCAAGTATTCAAGTGACGCCCAGGAACTTGTCTTCTTCAGAACCATTGAGAGAGAGATCATCATCACGCCTGGCGGCCAGGTGAGATCGAAGGATACATACAAGGTCACAAACTTCGGTTCAGAGCTTAACTCCCTGACGATCCCTCGGCCCAGAAACAGCAGCCCCATACTCCTCTATGACTCAGCAGGCCTCATCCAGGAGCGGCTGCAAGTTCAGAGGGACTCTATAACTGTTCAGCCGAGGTTCGGCAAGTTGGCGAAGAATACCTCATTCACGTTCAGGCTGGAGTACGGGCTACCTTCACATAGCCTGAGAAGACTGGAATGGCGGGGGCGATACAGGTTCATTACGGAACTTGCCTCGACATCAGGCTACATAGCCGAGAGCTACCACACAAACATCTCCCTGCCCAAGGGAGCTAGGCTAGAAAACAGCTCCATCCAACCGAGTTCAACCTCTGCACTATCTACTGGTGACCAACTCCTAATCTATGACTTCGGTCGACTGCCGCCTTTCACGACGAAGACAGTAACCATCGACTACGACTACTACATCATCACACCATCCATCTACCCTCTACAATGGATCTTCACCCTTGAAATAGTGGCGACCGCCTTCGCCACAGCCTTCATCTTGAAGCGCCCGACGAAAACAGTTGCAGCAACACCTGTAGAGAAGATAAGGAGGTTCATCGATCTCCATGATGAGAAGAGGGTCTTGAGGCTTGAGCTTGAGAAGATCGGTGAGGAAGTTTCCAGAGGAGCTATCACATAGCATGACTACCGCAGACGCAGCAGGACGATAGAGGTTAGGCTGGGAGAACTGAATCGGCAGCTGGCAGGATTGAAGAGTGAGTTGAAGACCATAGACCCAAGATATGACCAGATTGGGAGAAGGCTTGAGAAGGCTGAGAGCGAGATCGATGCGTTAAGGGCGAGCGAGCTCCAGATGACTAACCAGTACAGGACCGGCCGCATGAGCAGACAAGTCTACGAGTCACTGAGGAGAGACCTCAGAAAAAGGATGGATAGGGCGAAGGAGACTATCGACAGCATAATAGTGACGCTCCGTGAAGAGGCGAGGTAGCTCACCTGTCGCAGCAGGGTTTCTCCAAAGCTGAGCAAACAGCCAAGAATCAATATTGACTACTGTTACAGTCTCCGATTTTTGAAGTTGGATGTGCCGGTCACTGGATGACTGTGATTCGCGGGGGCTCAACCAGCTTTACGGCGAATATCTGAAAGGGTGCTTCGCTCTCTCACTGTTCTCCAGCAGCTCCTCAACTGTCGGCCTACCTTCCACAGCCTTCCTTACAGCATGTCTCACGGCCTTGTAGTTATTGATGTAGACCCGTTTCCTGTCCACGGCTGATGGGTGGACGAATACGTTTGCGATTATGATCAGATCGTCCACCACATCTTTGGGGAGTGTGCCGTCTTTGACGCTGTCGATCACCGCCTTGGCGACAGCTGCTTGGGCAGGGCCGTAGATCATGCTCGCCTGCCTCATACTCTTGATTGTAACTGTGGGGATTATCATCGTCGTCGGTTTAACAGCCAGATTCGGCTCCAGGATTGCGACAAGCGGTTCATGACCAGCCGTCGGGGTGGCCTTTGCCTTGGCGAAGGCTTCACCTAGAGGACCATCCTTTGCTCCTATCATCAGTTCTACATGCGCAACCTCCGGGCCTGAACCTGCAAGTGCCTCCCCTGTCTCCAGTCTGAGGCTTCGAATCGACTCTTCAGCCAAGCCGATTAGGGAGAGTCTCTCCTCGGCAGAGACTTTCCTTGGAATCTCCGCTCGTGGAGCTCTAGGCTTGATCTTGCCGATCTTCTCAAGGTCGATCCTCAGCTCCTCCATATCCTCATACGTTAACTCCCCTCCCATGGAGAGAGGGAGTCTAACAGGCCCGGGGTCTATACCGAGCATTCTCAGCGCAGCCTTTGAACCTACTGGGCCGCTTCGGACTATTATCCTGCTTATCTTCTGGACCTTAACCTGCATCTCCCTGGCAGTCTTCAGGTCTCCTCTCTTCACTGCCTGATAGAGCTCGACCCACAGGTCAGGCATGAAATTCGCGCTTGCCAGGATCATGCCTGAGGCCCCGGCTGCGAGTGCTGGGAGGACGACCTCGTCATGTCCACACAGCACCGAGAGTCTTGAGCCAGTCTTCTCAAGTACCGAGAGCATATAGCGCAGCTCCCCGCTGCTGTCCTTCAGTCCGACTACGTTTGGGATCTCAACCAGGTCCTCAACCATCTGCCAGCTCAGATTCACACCGGTGGCCTGCGGGATGTTGTAGAGGATTATCGGAAGGTCGACAGCTTCAGCGAGAGATCTATAATGCTCATATATTCCCCTGTCTGCGGGTTTGTGGTAGTAGGGGGTCACCACCAGCGCTGCGGCTGCACCGACATCTTTCGCATGCTGGGTTGCTTCTATAGTGAGCTTTGTGCCGCTGCTCCCTGTGCCGGCGATGACCGGAACCCTGCCGTTAGTGTGGTCCACGACAACCTCCAGTACCCTTTTCCTCTCATTCAACGTCAGGTTCTGGAACTCGCCAGTTGTTCCACAGGGAACCAGGGCTGAGACCCCATGCCCTATGACATAGTCGACCAGTTCTCGAAGTCTGGACTCGTCTACGCGATCACCGTTATCCGTGAATGGAGTTACGAGAGCCGGCATGACCCCTTCAGGCTTGAACGTCATGACTGGATCACCTGGAACCTGATGTCAACCCAGTCAAGCGCTTCTGAGCGTTAATAAGACTAGCTGTTAACTCCGAGCTTGGAGACTCGAGGACACGCTATTCTGGCCAAGTCGACTCCACAGTGAACATCAATCCAAAGGGGATTCCGCCATCTAGAATAGCCTAGGAAGAGCTCAGGCCACTGTGGCCGAGATGCCCTTTGAAGTGCACTATCAGCTTACCCTCTGGATCCCACTAACGACCATCAGTGATCCCCCTGGAGCTCCACATTGATCCTAGAATCGGAAAGGGGAGGAAGGATTGGGGAGCCCTCCGGATTTTCTCAGCTAGCTTGCGACAATTGCATTGGCCTTGCCTGAGCAGCAGCAACCCTCGATGCGGCTTGCATGAAACGTTCATGATAAGCAATTTAAGGCGTGAGGAACTAGATATGACCACCGCGAGTCTGATGCATAAGATCGGTGGCCTAGCTGAGAATGCCGTCCGCGCGTGCAAGACGTAAAGCGCAGATGAAGAGGAGCCGTTATGGGAGAAGAGCCTTAGAGATTTCTTCCCTTATCCTCATGATCGGTCTCGTCGCCTTCGCAGTTCAGGATTGGTTCATCCAGCCGGCGCCGAGGGAGCCTATGCCTTTGAAAGCGGCTCTGATCGACCAACTTTCAATCTCCTTTCCGAATTCCTCTTTCGTGGCAGAGTTCAGGAAGATCTTTGGAAGTGCCGGGTTCACAACGGACGTGTACAGCGGCTCCGAGGTGAACATCGACCTCTATAGAAATCTGCCTTCAAAAGGCTACAGAACGATAGTCTTCAGGGTGCACCAATCCACTCCTGTTGAGTACCTCCTGCCGAATCCGAGGCCTGTGGCTGGGCCGCCGGTATACCTCTTCACCGGCGAGCCCTACTTTGAGCAGAAGTATGTAGTAGAGCAACTCTCAGATCTGGTTGTTCCCGCAAGGGAGATAAATGGCTCCAGGATCTATTTTGCTATAGGCCCGAAGTTTGTTCAGTCAATGTCGGGCAAATTCCTGAACACTGTAGTGGTTCTCGCAGGCTGTTCAGGACTCTACAGCGCCGAGCTGGCTGACTCGCTGATCGTTAAGGGTGCATCGATAGTGATCGGGTGGCAGAGGTTTGTTCAGATGGACTATACGGATGCAGCCGTTATTCGTCTCCTCAAAGCCTTGGTTCTTGAACGCACGACAGTAAGACGGGCGATAGATGTGACAATCGCTGACGTCGGCTTGGACCCATCGTATAAGACGAATCTGCTGGCTTATCCGGAGCAGAGAATGGGCCTGACATTCCAGGAGGCTCTTCAACTGGAAGAGGAGTTGATTCTGGCTCAGGATCTGGGTCTCATCAGGACTGATTGGTCGCTGCCTTCAGCCAGGAGGCTAGGGGTCGAGGGGGAGGATCGGTTTGAGAGCTATCGGGGCTTAGTTTAGAGGTTCTACCCGCATTCCTATTAGAATATTTTTCCCATCAAAGTATTAATAGAATCAGAGGGTAGAGAACGAAAATCAGGCTGAGCACGATGAAGACTCAACGAACGATCGAAGAGATCAATGAGAAGATCCGGAGGGGGGAGGCTACGGTCGTCACGGCTGAGGAGATGACAGAGATCGTGAAGAGCCGTGGTGTCGAAGTTGCTGCCAGAGACGTCGACGTAGTGACGACCGGAACCTTCGGTGCAATGTGCAGTTCAGGCGTATTCCTCAACTTTGGTCACTCTGATCCACCGATCAAGATTGAGAATCTAACGCTCAACGGTGTTGAAGCCTACCATGGCAATGCCGCCGTAGACGCGTACCTCGGCGCCACCAAGATGCATCCTGAGAAGAAGTTCGAGTACGGTGGAGGACACGTCATCGAGGATCTCGTCTCTGGAAAAGAGGTGGAGCTGATCGCCACAGCATATGGGACAGACTGCTACCCGAGGAGGTCTGTCAACACAACGATAACACTGGATGACCTGAACCAGGCCATACTATGCAACCCAAGGAATGCATACCAGAGATACCATGCAGCCACGAATGGGAGAGATGAACTGATATACACTTACATGGGCAAGCTCCTCCCGCAGTACGGCAACGCAACCTACTCCGGAGCAGGTGAGCTCAACCCTTTAACGAACGACCCGGACTACGAGACGATAGGTGTCGGCACTAGGATCTTCCTTGGCGGCGGCATCGGCTATGTGACGGGCTCAGGAACCCAGCATGACCCAGGAGCCGGCTTCGGCACCCTGATGGTTCAAGGGGACCTGAAGAAGATGAGTCCCAGATTCCTAAGAGGCGGCAGCTTCACGAACTATGGGACAACACTCTACGTCGGCATCGGCATACCGATCCCGATACTGAACGAGGGATTAGCTAGGAAGACGGGGATAAGCGATTCAGAGATCAAGACCAGCCTACTTGACTATGGAGTTCCACGCAGGAACAGACCTATCCTGAAAGACACCGACTACGCGGAGCTCAAGTCTGGAAAGATAACATTGAAGGACAGAACAATCCCTGTGGCAGCTCTCTCAAGCCTCAAACTGGCCCGGGAGGTCGCTTCCACACTAAAACGATGGATCGAGGAGAAGAGGTTCCTGCTTACACAACCCCAGGAAAGGCTACCGTCAACCGGAAGCCTTAAGCCCATGAAGATCAGCAGGGAGACACTCTTCGCTCAGAACATAATGCTGCCAGCTGTTACATGCAGAGCAGAAGAGGATATAGACACTGTTGCCAAGCGGATAGTCGAGAAGAACGTCAACCACGTCGTAGTTGTAACCTCGACCGGAACCCTCTGCGGCATAGTCACCTCCTTTGACATAACAAGAGCAGTCGCCTTGAAGGAGACGAAGCTCGCCAATGTGATGACGCATCAGGTCGTCACATCCTCACCAGATGAGCCGGTTGAGTCATGTGCACGGAAGATGAAGAAACATGACATATCCGCGCTGCCCGTCATCGATGCAGAGAAGAACATACTCGGCATAGTCACCAGCGAACGGATCAGCACACTATTCGGGGAGTACAGGTAACATGAAGGCCCGTCTGAAGTTTGATAAGCAGAGGACGGCTGAGCCCATAATCTCAACCGTAGTCCTGAAGACAAAGGCGCTCATCAACATCCTCAAAGCCGAGGTCGACGAGAGTGCAGGAGAAGTCCTGATAGAGGTTCCGGATGATAAGGCCGAAAGCACTATTGCAGCCTTCAAGCAAGAAGGCGTCGCCGTTCAGGTCGGCGGGTTCATAGAGATCTCACGCCAGAGGTGCATAGACTGTGGACACTGCATAACATTGTGTCCTGTTCAAGCAATATCAGCCGAGGAAGACCTGACCGTGAAGATAGATCAGGACAGGTGCATAAACTGTGGGGCCTGTGTCGATTGCTGCCCAACTCGAGCCATAAGCATGCTGCAGTAGGCCAGGCTGGATGCGTCGAATTCTGAAACTCCGGAAGGTCATCGGACAGTCCATTGTGACGGTTAAGACAGATTCCTATGCGGCCGCTCAGACCGCCTTCCAGACGATCGTTGACAATCGAAGAGCCTTGCAGGAATACATAGAAGAATCCCCCGAGTTCCTGAGCTCCCTCGACCCTGTTACAGTAGTCGACTCCGCCCCTGAGATTGTACGCCGCATGTCAAGCGCAGCTGAGACAGCGGATGTCGGGCCGATGGCTGCTGTTGCCGGTGCACTCGCTGATCTCGCAGTGGAGGCTATGACCGCCCTGGGAGCGGATGTCGCTGTTGTCGAGGATGGGGGAGAGATCTCTGTGGGAGAAGATGTCAGACTGGATATAGCAATAAACTCAGGGAGGTCTCCACTCTCAGGGAGGCTAGGACTCAGGATCTTGCAGAGGGACCTTCCAGTTGGAGTCGCCACAAGCTCAGCGACTGTAGGTCACGCTCTAAGCTTCGGTTCAGCCGACTCAGCCACAGTTGTCGCTGAGAATGCGGCCTTGGCAGATGCGGCTGCAACAGCGGTCTGCAATGCTGTGAAAGGTGACGATCCAGACACCTCGATAAGGAGAGGCTTAGAAGTCGCTCGACATATCAGTGGGGTCAGAGGCGCCCTCATAATAAGGGGAGATCACGCAGGAACGACAGGGCAACTGCCGAGTCTGATCTGGATCAGGGGTTCATGATAAGCTTGTTCCAGATAGGATGTCTGATAGGCCTAGATGACCCTCCTGAACTCCAGCCTGTAAAGTTCGACGTTTGAGCCTTCACATGTTGCGGCAAGTTGACCTTCATAACTCACACAGACGATTATCTTGCGGATCTTGTCAGGAGGTATGTTAATAGACTTGGCGTAGCCGGCTGAGAGCCTGCAGACCTGAGCTACGGAGGAGTCCTTAGCACTTGTCTCAGCCTCTACCACGACAAGATTTCCCAGTCGATCCTTCATCACAGCATCTACAACCCCTACATCAGTTTTGAGATTAGCATCTAGGAAGGTCATCCCTTCCTCGAGCGAGTCTGGATGGTCAGCGATTATCTTGAGAAGCGGCTCCTCCAGCATCCCCCTTGCCTCAAGAAAGTCAGCTGGCCCGACCCTCAAGATCTTCTCAAGGGAATCTTCAGGACTGAAGTACTTGGTACCGAGGAGATGTGGATATACGTCAACAGGGAGACTTTTCTTTCGCATCAGGATGATCGGCGTATTACTGAGGTTAAGCCTCTTAGTTCTGGATAGCGGGAGGACATTATGCCTTGAACTCACTATCCTCCCCCTTACTTGTGGAGGAATGGATCTTATCTCAATCCCTATTCTCTCAATATCCTCATTCGACAACTGCCCAGTACTGATGACAGCATATTCTATCATCCACTTCTTTCGTAACTCCTTCAGAAGCGAGACTAGTCTCTGAGCCCTCGCCGAGTGCGAGCTGTCAGCATCCAAGTATAGTTCAATTCTGTCCAGCTTCAAGACCTGCCAATTGTGAATCGGGGAGCTAACCGCGCACTATTCTAGGATTTAAGATATCAGGTTTGGTTCTGAACGCCGCGGCGGTTCTCAACCTTATCTTCGGAGTCGCATGCGCAAACAGGCCCCATTCGCCTTGGATCATATAGATTCAGGACATAGCCATTGATCTATAGGATTTCCCACGGTAATCTATTTAGTCCTCATTATGACAAGCAGTCAATAGAGAGGCGAGAAGGATCATGATGATCTGTGAAGGTCCATGCGAGCATGTCTATTTTGATTATGTGCACCTTCCCCATAATGAATGCCCGATATGTCACTCCGCACTCTACTTGATCTAGAAGCAAGGTCGGCAACAAATGGTGTGCTCGCAGAGCGTAAGTGGACGATTCAAATCTGAGGGCTGACAATTCTATCGTTCTAGTGGTGTAATCCCGATTTCTTGGTCTTCGAGTATTCTATGGGGTGATTCACTTGAAGAAGAGGGTTCTCTTCATCTGTACCCATAACTCTGCAAGATCGCAGATGGCTGAGGGGTTGATGAACGCCCTCTACGGCGACAGGTATGAGGCTTACAGCGCTGGGACGGAGCCAACCCAGGTTAGCCCATACGCCACCAAAGTGATGGCTGAAGCTGGAATAGATATCTCCAGACATTACTCCAAGAGCTTGGAACAGTTTCGCGGGTGCAACTTTGACTATGTGGTGACGGTATGTGACAGGGCGAAGGAATCCTGTCCGTTCTTTCCTGAAGCCCAGAATCATCTGCATGTCAGCTTCAAGGATCCTTCCCGGCTTGAGGGTTCAGAAGAGGAGATCATCGCTGAGTACAGGAGATTGATGAGTCAGATAAGAAACTGGCTCGCAAGGACTTTCGGATAGTTGGAGATCTGCTTTCCCCCTGGGGTACACTCAACAATCCGGAACTGACTCAGTATATTGAGACCTTCGCTATCCCAGGTACCTTCAGGAGTTTTGGAATAAGATCGCCTGGCAGCTGCCTCTCAGCTATTAGCGTCAGTCTAGGTTCAGGAGACAGCTCTGGGTCGTCGACTATCGCCTGTCTTATGCTTATCTTCTCTTCAGAGATCAGGGTCGAGGCCTTGGCGAGTATCCCTACTGAGTGCGGGTCGTCTGGAGTTATCTCAACCACACCGAAACCTAGGTGTTTCGCTATCTCGCGAAGCGAGAGGCCCGCAGACCTCATGTGCGCGAAGATCTTGCTGAGTTCAGGGTTTGAGGAGACCGTCTGGATGGTCTTTGTGACTGTCCGCCTGTCCACGCCGGCGGCTTGAGCTATTCTAACGGTTGGAATCTCGATCTGGTTGCAGTAGATTCGTCCATCCCTGATCGAGAGACCTGTCTCAACGAGCAGGCGGGCGACCGCGAGTCTTTCCGGATGTCCTTCCAAGTGTTTCGATATCTTGCTCCACATATACCCTCAAGTATGATTCTGTACACGAAAGATTAAAATATTTCCTAGCAGTCCAGAAAGGCTCCAAAAAGTAACAAGTGATACCAGATGATGAAAGGAACCAAAGTAAACCTGACAGCAGACGAGATCCCACGAAAGTGGTACAACATCCTGCCAGACCTGCCACCAGGTTACCCTCCACCTCTTGACCCAAAAACCTTCAAACCCCCTCCTGCCCCAGAACTGATGGGACTCCTGTCAAGGCTATTCCCTAAGGAATGCCTCGCACAGGCCGCCTCACCACAGAGCGAGATAGACATTCCAGATGAGGTTCTTGAAGCATACCTAGCAATAGGAAGACCCACCCCCCTACAGAGGGCAACAAGACTCGAGAAGAACCTTGGGACGCCAGCAAGGATCTATTTCAAGAGGGAGGATGTCAACCCGGTCGGAAGCCACAAGCCCAATACAGCGATACCCCAAGCCTACTACAACATGCAGGAAGGGATCGAGAGAATCACAACCGAGACTGGAGCAGGACAGTGGGGCTCAGCACTCGCCCTAGCCTGCGCCCTCTTCAAGATGGACTGCACAGTCTACATGACAAGGAGCAGCTACCTGACCAAGCCAGGCCGAAAGACGATAATGGAGACGTTCGGCGCTGAAGTCTTCCCGTCACCGAGTGAAAACACGGAGTTCGGAAAGAAGCTTCTGAAGAAAGACAAGAACCATCCAGGGAGCCTGGGAATAGCTATCAGTGAAGCCGTAGAGGACTGCATGAAACACGAGAAGACCAAGTACTCCCTTGGAAGCGTCCTTGACTTCGTTTTGCTCCATCAAACGATAGTTGGACTCGAAGCAAAAGCACAGATGGAACGCTTCGGCGTATATCCTGATGTCGTTGTAGGCTGTATCGGAGGCGGAAGCAACTACGCAGGACTGAGCTACCCATTCGTCAGAGACAAACTGAAGAAGAATATGGGCGCAAGATTCATCGCGGTAGAACCGACTGCCGTGCCCTCCACAACAAAGGGGGTGTACGCATTCGACTACGGTGACACCGCCGAGATAGCCCCTCTAGTAAAGATGTACACTGTAGGCCACACATTCCAGTGCCCACCGATCCATGCTGCAGGACTGAGGTATCATGGGAAGGCCCCGAGCCTGTGCTTCTTGATAAACAAAGGCATCATGGAGAGTCGTGCGTACAACCAGAACGAGGTCATGGCGGCTGCTGACCTCTTCGCGAAGACAGAGGGCTTCATAGCGGCCCCGGAGACGGCGCATGCCATAAAAGCGGTTGTGGATCTCGCACTTGAAGCCAAGGAGACGGGTGAGGAGGAGACGATACTCTTCAACTACAGTGGTCACGGCCTACTGGACTTGAGAGTGTATGAGGAATACTATGCGAAGACCCTCAAGGATTTCCAAGCTACGGACGAGATGCTGGACGCCGGGTTAAGGGCACTGCCCAAGATCCCTGCCTAGCCACCTCTCCTCATTGTTTATCTGGAGTTTTCACAACAATTTCCTTACCAGTATGACTTATAGTGCCATTCTCCCCCATTCGGACGAGGGCCATTGCTAGAGGATATACTTCGAGAATGTGACAGGGAAGAGAGGAGACCCTTCCTTTCCCGCCTCAGAACAAGGATACTCGGATCAAAACCCGTAAAGGAGAGGATTATCCTCTGCATCTACCGTCTAAAAGTTCTTAAGGGCAAACTTGAGCTCCTCATCCTTCGGATTAGAAAGCGCGACAGAGAACTACTCAACAGATGCATAGACGCTCAAAGATCAGGAGACCAGAGCAGAGCGAAGATATACGCTGAAGCCTCCCACGAGATCAGGACTATCTTCAAGATCGTCTTCCACTGTAAACTAGCCCTCGAGCAGGTCATACTCAGACTCGAGACCGTCGAGATGTTCACAGACCTCACATCATCGATAGTCATCCCGGTCAGCCTTGTTAATGAAGTCAGAGGCAAGCTAGCTGGCATCCTACCCTCAGTATCCCGTCAACTAGGGGAGGTAGCTTCTGAACTCGAGAACCTGATCAAGGCGGCTGGACGAGTAGAGTACACGCCTGAATCGGCACCAAACCTCACAGAGGAAGCAAAGATCATACTTGAAGAAGCAAAAGTACTGGTAGAGGTGAAGGCTAAAGAAGTCTTCCGGAGTATTGAGCAGCCGACAGACCTCGAGGTTGAACTGGCCTGAATGCAGAGTGAGAGCTGTCACTGTGAACCTCTAGGCTTAGGCATCTCGACAGCTGTGAGGTTAAGGACAACCTCAGCAACATCGCTCCCATATTCACCTATCCTTCTGATGCTCTCGAGCAACATACGCAGGGCGGTCATCTCTGAAGGTTCAATCTTCTGCCTGTTTATCTCTATGATTGTTTCATGTTCAGAGGTCTCAAGTTGATCCATCCGTTTAAGAACATCCTCTGCAGCCGTGTAGCTCCGTCTGTAGAGTGAAAGCATCGCGTCCTCGAAAACCTTGGCGGCAAATTCGCCGAGCGAAGTGATCCTTTGAAGCAGTCTGTGGGGGAGAGGTTGCTTGATGAGAAGGGTATTTTCGGCGATCTTGACAGCATGGTCGGCGGCCCTCTCAACACTTTTGGTCACGAGTCTGTATCCGATTATGTCTCTGCCTGATCCGAGTCCAATCTGAGAGATGATAGACGCGTCTTGTGCAGCAGTCTTCAGCTGTCGTACAACGTAGAAGCTGAACCTGTCGACTTCATCATCCATCCTCAGCACCTCGTCAGCGAGAGAGCTATTCCTCTGTATGAGGGCTGAGATGGCATCTCTTAACATGGACAGCGTTATTATGACCATTCTCCTCAGGGCATTTTCGACTGAGAGCTCCGGATAGCTTACGAGCACTTGGAGAGCTATCTCGCTGGGCGATTCGATGACGACCTCGGTTCCAACCAGTTTCTTTCTGACGAAGTCCCTCACATATTCGGATGTCGTAGCCTCGAATCTATCCCTAGTCGTTTTGAGCTTGATGAAGTTGAGGCCTGTGAGGTATAGAGCTATTATTCTTCTGGTCAGGGGCTCATAGTCAGGATCTGCTGAGACAACTATCGTCGCCTCCTTAGGCTCTGCTTTGCTCAGAGCGGTCCTCGGCGCTATCCTTAGCGAACCATCGTACTCCGTTGAGAAGACAACCTGCTCACCGCGATTAAGGTTTCTGTCCTTCACCCACTTCTTGGGAAGCGAGACTATGTATGAGCCTCTGCCAGTGATCTGGATTCTCCTGACTTCACCAGGTCTTTCGCCAGAATTCATGTGCGCCACCCAGACATTTCTTCTGAACCCACGTTACTCCTATAGCTTCTGGTCCGGTACAATGTAGTAAGTTAGTCTCACTAGGTAAATATAGCTGCTCAGCGATCTATATAGTTCATTTACAATTACTATATCTAGATGGGCACACTGCATTCTACACAGGGACTTACTGATGAGTGAGAAAAACTCCAAGCAGAATGAGAGAAGACTTGCACAGAACAAGAAGATTTGGGTCGCGACACTAGTCGTAATAGTAGTGGCGGCTGCAGCAGTAGGATCAACGTATCTGGGACCACAACCAATACCCACAAGTTCTCCACCAAGTACGTCGCCTCATCCAACCCCTTCACCATCTCCAACAACTTCATCGCTTCCAACTACTGGACCGACGCCCACAGCAACGACGAAGTACACAATAAACCAAAAGGGATCAGACACGCTACTCGTACTTGCCCAAAGATGGGCTGAGGTCTACATGGATACGCATCCTGAAGCACAGATCGCCGTAAGTGGTGGAGGAACTGGCACAGGCATAGCAGCACTCATAAACAGACAGATAGAGATGGCTGATGCCTCAAGGCCCATAAAGGCACAAGAGGCAAAAGACGCGAGAGCAAACGGCGTAGACCCGATAGAATGGAAAGTAGCAGTCGACGGAATAGCGGTCATAGTTCATCCAAGCAACCCAGTCAAAACCCTTACACTCACACAGCTAAAGGCAATCTACAATGGCAGCTACAAGAACTGGCAGAATGTCGGAGGCAAAGATGCACCCATAGTCACCTATGGCAGACAATCAAACTCTGGAACCTATGTATATTGGCAAGAACACGTCCTCCAGAACCAGAAGTATAGGACAGATATGCAGTCGCTCAACGGGAACTCCGACATCGCAGATGCTGTCGCAAGAGATCCCAACGCCATCGGATATGTCGGAGTAGCATACGCAGCTGCACGCAAAACTGAAGTGAAGATCCTGCCTATTCAAGCCAAAGCAGACCAACCGTTTTTTGAACCTACTGATGAGAACATATCGAACGGCAACTACCCCATCTCAAGATACCTTTTCATCTATACTAATGGAGTACCAAGCGGGGGCGTAAAGGAGTATTTGAAGTTCATAATCAGCGATGACGGCCAGAGAATAACTGAAGAAGTCGAGTATATACCACTGCCGCCTCAGGTCAGAGAAGAGCAACTAGACAGGTTGAAGTAGCGAAACCGCACAATCACTAATTTCCCAACCATTCCATTTAAAGGCCGAAGAGTTCTAGGCTGAATGTGAGAATGCCCAACTTGAACAGAAGACATAAGCACTCTCGCGCCATCGAAAGAATCATTGAAGGGTCGCTTGTAGTCTGCAGCTTAGCCTCAATCCTCATATTAGCCGTGATCTTCATCTTCCTGTTCTATGAGGGCGTTCCAGCATTCAGGGATATCTCTCCCCACGAATTCTTTCTGGGAACAGTTTGGCAAGTTCAAGCAGTTGAACCCGCCTACGGGATCCTTCCGCTACTTTCTGGGAGCACGCTCGTGACAACGGGAGCAATGGTGATAGCTGTCCCTTTAAGCCTTCTATGTTCAGTGTACATGGCGGAAGTGGCTCGGCCTGCACTGAGAGAAATCACAAAACCCTTCATCGAGCTGCTGGCAGGCATTCCTTCAGTAGTATATGGTTTTGTTGCGCTCACAGTACTTGCAGACATCACATATGAACTGACAGGTGCCGTCCATCGCCTCAACGCCCTGAACGGAGCACTCATACTCGCAGTCATGGTCTCGCCCACGATAATCAGCATCTCTGAAGACGCGATCGGTTCTGTGCCGAGGGAATACCGTGAAGCTGCCTATGCACTAGGGGCTGATAGATGGCAGACAACCAGCAAAGTAGTCTTTCCTGCAGCTCTCTCAGGAATAATGGTCTCCATAATGCTGGGTTTGGGCAGGGCTATCGGTGAGACGATGGCTGTGTTGATGGCGACGGGCAACGCCCCACTGCTAACCTTTGACATTCTAAGCTCTGTCCAGACAATGACAGCCGTGATAGCGATAGAGATGGGGGAGGTGACCTTTGGCTCAACACATTTCCACGCATTATTCGCTGTTGGACTGGTACTCTTGTTGATTACTTCAGTCGTCAACGTCACGGCGGAGATCGTTCTACAACGGTTCAGAAGTGTAAGATATTGACAAACCGAGAATTGAAGGCTAAAATCGCTTTCACAGCAATTCGAGCCTCAGCACTCATCGTGGTCGCTGTAGCCTGCCTCCTTATTCTCCACATAGTCGTTAATGGCTACAAGATAGTGAGCTGGTCCTTCATTCTGGATAGCCCAAGAAGGGGGATGACCGCAGGCGGGATCTTTCCAGCGATATATGGAACCGTGTGCCTGATAGTCCTAACGCTGGCTTTCGCACTGCCTATCGGACTGGCATCAGCAATATACTTCTCAGAATATTTTGGATCAAAATGGTCGAGCCTGGTGATAATCACAAGGGCAGCCTCAAACATCTTAGCCGGCGTCCCTTCAATAGTCTACGGTCTTCTTGGCCTTGGCTTGTTCGTGCTCTTGACAGGGTTCGGGTTCAGCCTACTCTCTTCATCACTGACACTCAGCTTTCTTACACTCCCAGTGATCATTGCCGCATCAGAAGAGGCGCTTCATAGCGTGCCGCTGGCGTATCGCGAAGCAGCCTTGGCTCTCGGAGCAACAAGGTGGCAGACGGTCAGACATGCCGTTCTGCCGTATGCAATTCCAGGCATGATTACAGCTAGCATACTGGCATTAAGCAGAGCCGCCGGCGAGACAGCTCCCATACTCCTGACTGGCGCAGCCTACTTTCTGCCCAGGCTTCCAACATCCATCTTTGATCAGTTCATGGCGCTGCCGTTTCATATCTTCACCCTCTCAACACAATCTGTAAATCCAGCAATCACAAGACCCATCCAGTACGGGACTGTTCTAGTCTTGATCTCACTTGTACTAGGCATGAACCTTGTAGCAATCATGATAAGGGCCTACTATAGGAAACGTGTGAGAGCTTTATTGTGAATTTGCATGGAGAAGACAGCTTGTCGAGCCGGTTGAAAGAGGGGAAAGAAAACCTGGTCGAGAGAACCAAGATCCAAGTAAAAGACTTGAGTGTATGGTTTGGTTCAACGCAAGTGTTGAGAGGGGTGAACCTAGACATCAAAGAAAACCGTGTGACTGCAATAATGGGGCCCTCAGGATGTGGGAAATCCACACTGATAAGGACGCTCAACAGAATGAACGACATCATAGCCAATTGCCGCACTGATGGCGCAGTTCTTCTGAATGGGAGAAACATTCTAGACTCGACAATCGACGTGGTCGAATTAAGAAGGAAGGTCGGCATGGTCTTCCAAAAGCCAAACCCGTTCCCCAAGTCTATATACGACAACGTCGCCTTCGGGCCCAAAATCCATGGCATGGCAAGAGGAAGAGAGCTTGACGAACTGGTTGAGAGAAGCCTTCGGGACGCTGCTCTATGGGACGAAGTCAAAGATCGATTGAAAATGTCTGCGCTCAGCCTGTCTGGCGGTCAGCAACAACGACTTTGCATAGCAAGAGCTCTCGCCGTGGAGCCTGAGGTCATACTTATGGATGAACCTTGCTCGGCTCTAGATCCGGCGGCAACAGCGAAAATAGAATCTTTGATGGTTTCTCTGAAGAAAAACTACACGGTTGTTGTCGTGACTCATAACATGCAACAGGCAGCAAGGGTGTCAGATTTCACTGCTTTCCTGTATCTTGGCGAGGTCATAGAGTATAACGATACCAAGGTAGTATTCAATAACCCGAGTAACAGACTTACAGAGGACTTTATAACTGGAAGATTTGGTTGAGCGGTGCAACCTTGAGTAAAGTACGACTTCTCGACAGGGGGCTGACAGAACTCGCCAGCATGCTCAATGAGATGTCTAAGATCGCTCAGCAAACGGTCTCAGCTTCCATAGAAGCCTACCTTGAAGGGGGCGACGTAACCTTACAGGTGAGGCAGTGGTCCGACACTTTGCTGAACTACTACCAGAAGGTTGGGGAGAAGTCTGTGGAGCTCATAGCTAGATTTCAGCCAGTAGCAAGAGATCTAAGGTTCATAAGAGCAAGCATGGAGATAGCCTATGACCTGTCGAGGTTCGGCCGGTACGCCTACGACATATCCATGATACTGAAGACTCTTGGGGGCCGTGTAGAGTTTGGTCGCGAGACTGTAGCTGAGATGGGTAAACGAACGATGCGGATGATCGAGGACAGTATAGAAGCTTATAGGACTAGAAATCAAGAACTGGCTGAGAGAGTCAGGGAAGACGACAGGGATGTTGACAAGCTGTACCTTGAACATCTCCAGTACTGCGTGAAGAATCCGCCTCGAAGAGTCGAACAGCTGATCTCGGACGTATTGACTGTACGCCATCTTGAACGTATTGCGGACCATGCCGTAGACTTGGCGGATGCAACATTGTACATGCTGAGAGGCGAATACTCCAGCACTTGGAGATAGGAATCGCAGATCGAAGCCTACAACGAAGAAAACCGCTAAGTCGACCAACCTGCTGCTGCAAAACTTCCTCATTTCTGGATCCTCTCGGCAATAGAAGACAGACCGCTGCTGCACCGAAAGCAAAAGCGCACATCGCAGACATAGCCCCACCCAATCCTAACTGGTCCCCCAATTTGCCGACGAATAGTGGAGCGATGACCCCGCCGGCGCTTCCCAGACCCGATATCACCCCCAACGCAGTGCCTATCGACTCCTTTTCCACATGATCCCCGACAACTGCGTACGGGATTGGAAAACCAAGGAATATCCAGAACCCGACCAACGAGAGCAGAGCCAAAGATGCCGGATAAGAAAACCATAAGAAGAGGAGAAAGAAGAACCCCATGAAGAAACTGCTTATTCCCAGAACTGAACTGCGTCCTACCTTGTCTGAGAGGTAGCCTCCTAGAGGCTGACTCAGTATCCCTAGAATGAGCATTATTGATGTAGAGAACCCAGCCGCAGCAATATCCAAACCGACTTCTCTAACCAGATACGTTGGGATGAAATTAACCGTTCCAGCGTAGAACACCGTTCTCAGAAGCTGAATCGCCGCGGCGGCCAGAACAACACTTGTCAGTTTCACCCTGAACTGCCTATCCTTCATCACCCCTACGTCGGCAGGCAGACTTAGCACCAGAATACCAGCCGATAGACCAGCAACCAGCGTGCATAGAAGCGCAGACCCTAGACCATAGGCTGCCAAAAGGGCACCTAGAATAGCTGGAAAGACTCCGCGACCTACACTTCCACCCAGACCGTGAAAGCCAACCCCGAAACCCCGCCTCTCCACGTAAGCCGCATTAACCAGAGATATGGCAACTGGATGGTAGACACTGTACCCGATTCCAGAAAAGAATGAGAGAAAAAGAATCCATAACAATGACGGCGCAAATTGAATTGCGTAGAATCCTGCAGCCATCAGGACAAGGCCGGAGGCCAGGTATACCCTTCTGTGACCTGTAAGGTCAGCGAAGTATCCTGTAAGAGGCTGGAACACCACTGTGGTAGCTGAATAACTAGTGATGACTATACCAGCTTCGAAAAGGCTAAGCTCGTATCTGGCCACAAGGAGCGGCAAAATAAGTGGCAGAACTACATCCAAGCCATCATTCACGAAATGCGCACTGATACAGACCAGCAGAACAGACTCGGGGCTTCGATCTCTAGGAAAGGTCTGCAAAGACAACACATCCGCTGCGGCTTTTTTCAGCAAAGACTGCGCTGTAACTCTTATTGCTTTCTTACGAATCCCTGTTTTCGATATTGTCTAGACTTGGCGGAAGCGAGGACCTACTGATTACTTGAAACCGCGAAACTAACTATTAGACGCGTGTCTCGGAGAGATATCCTCCGAATTCGAGGAGAGGACGGAGACCTCAGAGTCTCTCCAAGACAAGCCTCTCCTTAGTCACATCGACTTCCACTATCTTCACGTTTCCAATCTCTCTTGATGATCCGATTATATCTCTTACCTTAACAGAGGATCCTGTCGCCTTCGCGTATACAGCCCCCTCGAAGATAGTTTCATTCTCTAGAAGCACTCTAAACTCACACATGACACTTCGCCCTAGTATGGGTCATTGGGAATACTTACATCTTTAGCTCCGAGTAGAGTGCGTCAAAGCACTGCTCTTCAGCAGTTCATTAAGAAGCCAACACGTAGACGCAAGCATGTATGATTTGATTGTTGCGCGAAAACAGAGTGCAGGCACTATCGAGTGTGTCTAATGGCAGAGTATCCTCGTTGCCTTTGCAGCAAAACTACCACTCCTGCCATTGCTGATGCTGCTGCAAGTATTCCCGCTGCTGGAAACTCGGGTATGGGGATTCCTGATTCTTCCAGGTAGAAGTCTTGGCCGGATGTTTCTCCACCCCAGGTTGTAACTGCCATTCTTGTCTGGCTTCTGTATCCTGCCTCGCCCCCTGGTGGCTGCAGGCTCATCGTGACTGTGTAGGTGCCTGGCCTGACCCATTCCTCATACTCGCCGTCAACAGGTGTGTCAGCAACCCACGTATTATCGGCGCCTGTCATAGTGTTGGTCAGCCATGATCCTGATCTGAAGTCGCCCATCCAGTTTCGTGTGTAGACTGAGCCTGAGATTCTGCCGAGCAGGTCAAGCTCGAAGACGACGGTCGACCTCCCTTTACATGTCACTGTTGAGGTTACTGTCGACAGCTGGATGTATCTGCCTGGGTAGTCTGGATACCATGCCTCAGCCACAATGGTGTAGGTTCCTGGAGGTATCCCATAGTCGCGATAGTCCCCTGAGTAGCGATCCTTCGGTTCACCAGGATACTTGGCGAATGGTGAGTAGTAACCAAACCTCTTTCTGTACAGACCTGGAAAGTTTCTCCTATACCATAAGCCACCGCCTTCGGCGGCTGAGGCTGAGGTTGCTCCTGGGCCGTTGGTGACCAGGCGGTTCTCCGGTGAGGTGAACTCGCCGAAGCCGAAGAGCTGGAATACCCATGACCGCACTCCATCCGGCTGCGCTGGATTCAGGGCTCCAAGCCACGGATACTGGCTTACTGTGTATGACGTGTTCACAGGCACTCCAGTGATGTTTGCTGCCACGAGTTTGCCATCCTGGTCGTATGCATGTATCCTGAACTGGTAGCTGTGGACGTCATTCGGCAGAGGTGCAGGAATCAGTTCCTTCTTGAAGT
>JAGTQV010000096.1:0-5935 GCA_018397035.1 Candidatus Bathyarchaeota archaeon
AGAATCTGGCAGCCTAGAATAGCGGCATGCATAGATATAGTCTCAGACGTACTTCTCCAGCACGGAGCAGTAGCAACAAGGCAGTGGCTTCTGGACTTCATATCGAGGATGAAATCCAAGTCTGTGACCATGCTCGCGATCGTCGATTCACAGATGCACTCGAGCGAAGACTTGGAGTCTGTGGTCGGACTTTTTGATGGCCAGATCTCCTTGTGGGAGGAGACACGGGCAGGCGCAGTACAGAAGCTGATCAGAGTGAGGAGGATGTACCGTGAAAGGTATTCTGATGAGGTTCTCCCCTTCTCCGAAGGGTAACTCTTGTAGGAGGAAAGCTCTGGACTGATTCATCTTCCTAATTTCATTTCCCATCAACACCGAGAGTCGCTGGAGCTTTAACATGATGCAGTCGACCAGATGTATACATTCCCTCGACTACAGGAGGAAGCTGCTGCAGATCTTAAATACTGCAGGAGGAGAGAATCGGCTATGAAAGTTCTCTGGAGGTGAAGGAATGGGTAAGGAAGCCTTACTAGACATACTCAACCAGTCGATAGCACGTGAGCTCGCCGTCTCGATCCAGTACATGTGGCACCATGTGATGGCGATCGGCATAGAGAGCGCTGAGGTGGTAGAGATCTTCAGAAAGACAGCGATACAAGAGATGAAGCATGCTGAGAAATTCGCTGAGAGGCTTGACTACTTGGGAGGTGTCCCAACGACTAAGCCTGCGCCCATCGTTACAGGAGGGAGCGTCGAGAAGATGCTGCAGGATGACATGAAGGCTGAGGAGGAGGCCATAGCCATGTACAAGAAGGCCATTCAGATAAGCATAGAGAACAACGATCCGGTGACTAGACGTCTGTACGAGGATATCCTCGCGGAAGAGGAGGATCATCACAACACCTTCAGTACGCTCCTGGGTAGGTAATGCAGAGACGAGTGAGAGACTCTCGTTCTTGAGGAATCCTCTTCCATCTTTCTTCTATAAGTGAAAGCGATGAATCCAAGGTTACGGAATTGGACTTTAACCTCTCACCTGAGCAGCAAGAGCTGAGAAGGCGCGTACGCGAATATGCTGCTAGGGAGTTGGCTCCTGCAGCCAGGGACATAGACAGGCATGCAACGTTCCCGTCAGACCTCATCAGGAGCATGGCTGAGAATGGTCTTCTCGGTCTGCCTTTCCCTCTGGAGTACGGCGGCTCAGGAATGGGGGCTCTAGGCTACTGCATCGCGTTGGAGGAGCTTGCCAAGGTATGCGGCGCAGCGGCCACGATAAACCTCGCACATGTAATGTCATCCTTCAGCATCTTCCTGTTCGGAACCCAGAAGCAGAGGATGTATTATCTCCCCGAGATGGTGAAGGGTAAGGTTCTAGGCTCATTCGGGGTTACGGAGCGTGGGGGAGGCTCAGACTTGGCCTCTATCCAGACAGAAGCAAGGCTCGATGGGGTTGAGTACGTCATAACCGGCCAGAAGAGCTACATAACGAACGCGGGGCAGGCTGACCTCTACATCATACTCGCCTCAACAGGCAGAGCCAAGGGGTCTGGAGGACTCTCCGCCTTCATCATCGAGAGGAATACAGGAGGGCTCCGCCTCGGAAAGACTGAGGACCTCACTGGGATGAGAGGAATATCGATAGGCGAGCTTACCCTCGAGGAATGCAGAGTCCCGAAGAAGAATATCATAGGTGGAGAGGGTGACGGACTGAAGGTTGCCCTCTCATGCATCGACAGAGGCAGAGTAGCTATCTCTGCTGTAGGCGTCGGGGTCGCGCAGGCTGCGCTCGATGCATCAATCATCTACTCGAAGAAAAGGAGCCAGTTCGGCAGATCCCTGTCTGAACTGCAGGCGATCCAGTTCATGATAGCTGACATGACGACTGAGATTGATGCAGCCAGGTTGCTGACGTACCGCGCCGCATGCATGGTGGATGCCGGTTCAAGATTCACGAAAGAAGCCTCGATGGCCAAGCTCTACAGTTCAGAGGCCGCGATGAGAGCAGCGCTCAACGCTGTTCAGATACATGGAGGATATGGGCTTTCGAGGGAAGGGCCTGTTGAGCGTTACATGAGGGACGCTAAGGCCTTGGCGATAATGGAGGGGACATCTGAGATTCAGAGGCTGGTTATAGGGAGGAGCGAGTTCAGGTAGCCCACTGAAGACCCTGAACAGGAGGCGGCCTACTCGTCCTTATCAGTCCTGATGAGCTGGAGGATCCTCGACTTCGCTGTCTTCATCAAGGGTAGGGCGTAGCTTATTATTCTGGTCGATATCATGCCTCTGACCCTGCCCTGCTCATCCACCACAGGTAGTCTGCGGACGCGCTTCCTAGACATGGCCTCAGCAGCCTCCCAGAGGGTTGCATCCTGGGGGATGGTCACCAGCGGTGTCGACATCACTTCCTTTGCCTTCGTCGTCTTGGGGTCGAGGCCCTTAGCTAAGACCTTTCTCGTGAGATCCCTCTCAGTCAGTATGCCTTCCTCTACACTATTCACTGTCACAAGTACTGATCCAACGTCCTCAGAGGTCATCACTTCAGCCACCTCCACGATCGTGGCCTCTGATGGGACGCTGATCTTGGAGCGCATCCAGCTCTTGACGAGGTTCGAGTCTTCGGATTCCATGTCTGGACTTTCCAGTTGCTCAGCCGCTATTCTAGGCTGCCAGATTCTCGGGATGCTGTCCTCTTGGTCTTCCTCTCAGCTCTTACGGCTACGACTATCGCAGCCACAGCTATAACCGTTGCCACGGCCGCTGCCACTTCAGGGATCGGCAGGCCTCCCTCAGCAGGCCTTGATGGCTGAGTCTGCCGCATCAGTTCAGCCTCAGCCCTCATCCTGACGAGGTGCTCCTTCATCGGTGCGAAGCCTTCCCAGTGCATATAGTCTGCGCTCTGGTGGAATGCCCCCATGAACATCCGGTTATGCCATTCTTCGAGCATTAGATAGAGGTCTTGCTCTATCGGTGTAGGCGAGTTGTAGAACGCTAGCATGAATGGGTAGTTATACGGGTATGATTCAGGCTTCTTTATCGTGCCGTCCTTGTAGAGGTCGGCGACGATCCGGACTCCCTCCGCGAGGAGGTGTATGGAGTTCTTCGTCACAGCCTCATAGTGTCTGAACTGCTCACCGATGTAGACTCTTGAGTGGCATCGGTAACATATCTCCATCTTCTCAGTCCTCAACCTCTCGAACTCCTCATCGGAGAGCCTGGCAACCCTCATGTTCTTGGCGTACTCGAAGAGGATGCCTGGCTGACCGTCAGGGGTGAGGACTCCTAAAGCCTTGAGGACTTCAGCATTATCCCTTGACCATTCAGTATCATTCTTGAGCGGCCCAACACTAGGGCCTAGAATCCCGTAGAATCCGTAAGCTGTGATGACCTCGTGGTCTCCCCTGTCCATGTGGCATGTGATGCAGACCGGCGCCTGATTCGGCCACCTCTCATTATAGGGGTACGACCAATCGTATTCCCCTCCTCTTGTACTGTAGATTATTCCATGTTTGGAGCCGATGTACATCTCGTATGCAGGGTGGTCGAAGCCCATGTGGCAGTTGCTGCACGCCTCAGGCTTCCTAGCCTCGACGACGGAGAAGACGTGTCTTGTGTGGCATACATCACATTTAGAACCGGGCGTTGTAGCGACCCCTGGAGTGCTGGGACCCCAGTTCGTCGTGTTCCCTGAGGAGCCTATCCTGTGGCAGAGCCCACATCCCTTCACGACCGTCGACTCGTCCAGCTTCAATATCTCTACTACAGGCACCATAGCCACCCAAGCGAGGTGATGCTTTCCATTGTTGAATTCCTCAACCTGAGCTGCGTGGCATCTTCTACACTGTTCACCTGTAGGCCAGATCAATGCGTCATGATCTGACCCGTGACATGAATCACATAAGACACCGGAAGAGGCGTGTCTGCTACTGTTCCACTGCTGGAACAGGCCTGGAGTCGCTTGGATATGGCATGTGAGACACTCCTTCCCTGAGTATCTACGTTCAGCCCTGACGAAGATAAACTGGGCACCATCTTTTCCATTTGATGGGAGCATATATGAGGTGAGAGTAGGCTGGGCTATGAGGACGAGAATGAAGGTTACAGCCACGGCTTTGACAGCAAGCCCCCTATGCCTATTCAGCCAACCTCTGCCAGAGTGAATCATCATGGCGAGAGAACCGAGGATAATCGGGATCATCGCTGCTTGATTCGGCGAGAGCCCAGCGACCACTGCCGAGTAGCCCTGACCACTGAGCAGCATGAGAGACGCGTTCCTCGCGCCTTCATCGATCATAAGTGAGACTAAGATCATGGCCGGGATCGTTGTCAGGATCATGAAATCCAGCAACTCTCGTAGGCTAGATCTCATTATTCTCAAATCCAACAGTTTGTTATCCTCAGCTCCGTTTAAAAGGTTTGCGAGCTATCTGGCATAGACGGCGACAGGTGAAGGTCGAGATTTCCAGCTTGTGAGGCAACTTCTGGAAATGCATAATTAGATACCTGCCCAACTAGATTTTCCTATGCTGGAACATAAGACGACAATGGAGCAGCTCCGCCTTGTGAGATTCTTAATGAAACATAGGACTGCCCCCTTTCTCCTTCTGGTCACGATAAGTTTCGCCAGCGGACTACCATCTACCACAGCTCTAGAGAAGGCCCCAAGCTTCACGTTAACAGACACAGAGGGGCGGCCGGTCGCCTTATCAGCATACTCTGGAAGATATCTACTCATAGACTTCTTTGCTACATGGTGCTCACCCTGCACCCTCCAAATAGAACGCCTCAAGAGTCTCCAAAGCCAAGTGGGCTCCAACCTCAGCATAATCTCCATCGGGATCGACCCTCTCTCAGACACGAATCAAGACCTCATCGAGTACAAGAAGAAGCATGGGATCAACTGGACCGTCGCCCTCGACACAGATTATGTAGGGGTCAAGTATAGAGTCACAGCCATTCCCACCCTTACTCTGATAGACCCCCAAGGTAACTTGGTCAGGACTTGGGTAGGCTTGACCGAGGAGTCGGCTATAACCTTAGAGTTGCCTTTCAGGAAGGCGTCGCAGACGCCTGGAGGCGGCGCACTCCGCCAACAACGCCCTGGTTACGTAACGCCGACTACAGCCGCGGTGGTCGTCTTCGCAGTTACGGCGCTCACCCTCTCGATAGTTCTTCTGAGAAGACGAGGAGGAAGTCACGAAGGCCAGAAGTGACCTTGTACAGCACATCCAGCTCCCAGCACCCTTGGCTGCGAGGCTAAGGTTACAGTATTATCTAGTATTGAGTACATTATCTTGTTGATGAGGTAGCTTCAGAGTTTGTGCTCAGGAGTCTACAGGTCAAGGCTAGCTGGCAGGCCAGACAAACACGCTGCCAAGTTCATGTCCTCTATAGAGGATGATGTCAGAATTCTCTTGGATGACATCCTTGGGACCATGGCGCATGACATAATGCTTTGTGAGAAGAAGATAATCTCGCAACAGGATCTTAAAGAGATCTTGGCGGCTTTGGAGGAGCTCCGGACACTCTGGATCCAGAACAAGATCAAGCTAGACCCATCCTTCGAGGACGTCCATGAATACGTGGAGGACTACGTCATCAAGAAGGTCGGCCTCCAGGTTGGGGGGAAACTTCACACCGGCCGCTCAAGAAATGATCAGGTGGCCCTAGACCAGAGGATGGCTCTGAGGAGAGAGCTGAACGACCTCAGAGAGAAGCTTCTCGACCTGATCGTGGTGCTGCTGGAAGTCGCTGCTGAAAACCATGACAGCCCGATGGTGGGTTATACACATACACAACATGCGCAGATCACGTCCTTCGGACATTACCTCCTAGCCTACGTCGACGCGCTATTCAGAGATCTCGACCGCATAAGAGAATGTTATGCACGGATCGACAGGTCGCCCCTTGGCGCATGTGCCCTCGCAGGATCCAGCCT
>JAGTQV010000096.1:5953-6231 GCA_018397035.1 Candidatus Bathyarchaeota archaeon
AACTGCTCAGCTGCTAGGCTTCACCGGTATCGTTGAGAACTCGATCGATGCCGTGAGCTCCAGAGACTTCGCCGTTGAGACCCTCGCATGCCTATCGATCCTCATGTCGGACCTAAGCAGGATCTCTGAGGATCTGATACTCTGGTCGAGCAGTGAATTCGGCTATGTCGAGGTTGATGACGCCTACGCGTCAACATCTAGCGTCATGCCGCAGAAGAAGAACCCCTGCACTCTTGAGCTTATAAGGGGCAAGGCCGGCAGGGTCTACGGGGAACTTA
>JAGTQV010000095.1:0-1873 GCA_018397035.1 Candidatus Bathyarchaeota archaeon
CCAGAATGATCAAATTGAAGATCCCTGCCCTTGCTGTTCTCGGCGGGAAGGCTTCAGGTAAGACTACCGCTGTCGAGGTTGTTGTGAAGGCTCTTACTAGTATGCCTCTCTCAGTCATGACTGTTAAGCATGTGAGCCAGGAAGGCTTCACCCTTGACAGGGAGGGCACAGACACTTGGAGGCACCGGAGGGCAGGAGCCAGTGTAGTCGCGATAGTCTCGAGTTCTGAGAGGGCCGTGATGATAAAGAACGGTGGAGGACTGGATCTGGATGAGCTCAACTCCTGGACGAAGAATGCCGACGCGATAGTCTTCGAGGGCTTCTCGTCACTCCTGCTGGGAGAACAGGATGTTGGGAAGGTCATCTGTTTGAAGGAGTTGGCTGAGAGGGACTCTTACCTTTCATCTCTGAAAGGAGAACTAGTCGCTTTATGCAGTATAACATTCAGAGAAAAGGACGTCCTCAGACTTGGGCTTGACGACGGCATACTGGCTGAACGTGCAGTCCAGTTTGTGAGAAGATGGGCTTGATCATTAGGGTGGGATAGGCATGGTGAAGGTTGGACTCGTCGGTTTCGGCAGCTGGGGGAGACGGCACTATGAGAACTGGAATAGGATACCTGAAGCAGATCTGGTGGGGGTCTATGACCCAGCCTGCAAGGGGAGCATCTTCAAGGACTCACTGGATTCACTGCTGGGGATGGTGGACGCAGTCGACATAGTTGTCCCAGCCAGCAGGCTCACAGAGACAGCCATCTCCGCCCTTGAGCATTCCAGACATGTCCTCATAGAGAAGCCGATGTCGACTGATCTGGCTGAAGCTAGAAGACTGGAGAATGTGGCGAACTCACGCAAGGATCTGGTGGCGATGGTCGGATTTATCGAGAGGTTCAACCCGGTATTCATAAAGCTTAGATCGATTATCAGGAGCCTCGAGGGGCCTGCAAAGATCTTCTGTCAGAGATCAGGCTCACCAACACTCGTAGCCAAGCAGACAGGCGTACTGAAGGACCTGGCCATACATGACCTAGACCTTCTAAGGTGGTATCTGGGTGAACCTGACACCATCGCTGTGAGGTCTAGGGAGGGATTCTACTTCAGTCAGGTTGAGGCTAGATTCGGCCGAACCGAGGCGATAGTGATCTCGGACTGCCTCGGCCCCAAGATCCGGAGATGGGTCTTGACGTACCCGCATGACAGCGTCTTCGCGTTCTATGAAGCTGATAAATGGAGGCTCTACATGAATAACGTAGAGGTCGCGGTCGACTGGAGTATGCCTCTTGAACGGGAACTCAGGTACTTCCTTGAATGCATCAGGAGAGGAGAAAAGCCGACACCCTCAATCAAAGACGGCCTCAGAGTGCTCGAGATGATTGAGAAGGCTTTGATCCAGAGCTGAGGCTCAGACTTGACCTTGGCGAAGCGCCTGAGAGGACTATTCAACAACCAAGCAACCGACGGGAAACGAGGCGTCACCGACGTGAGAGTCCCCTAGACGCCTAGAAGTGTTCAAGGTCATCAGTCTACAGGTCTCGAAGCTGACTCCCGCACTGAAGGCGCGAGAGTCGAGTTCCACCGCACAGTGCTGTATCTTGACAGTCTGTGTGCATGCGGACGACAGACGATCTCCCTCTGCTAATAGATGAGGAAGAACACTCGATCCTTCAAGTTCGAGACGAATTGTGAGGTTTATCTGAGAGACCCCGCAGGGTTCAGCCCGTGCTAGTTCAGTTCAGGATCCTTAAGGCCTGTCAGTCCGATCTCACGGACACTCATCATCTTGTCAAGGTCATGTCTGATTTCAGTCATGTGTGGTGATTCGGCTCGCTGAACCTGAATGGATCCTGCAGTCTAACGATAGGGTGCGCTGCTGA
>JAGTQV010000095.1:1881-6286 GCA_018397035.1 Candidatus Bathyarchaeota archaeon
TATTAGAAGAATGGGGCATGCGAGTAACCCAGCGGACTGTTCACATACCAAGGTTTCTAGAAGCTTTTGCATGCGGGATTCAGGAAAAGAGGCATGTGCAACCCTGCTTCTGCATGGTATGGGAGGGATCGGTTTTAAAAAGAAGACTGAATAACGCTGTTATAGGGATGGCGTATCGATGAAGCCTGAAAGCGCAGATCGACATCACCACGCCACGAAAGGCCGAAACCCCACTGGAGAAGGAACTCCACAACAGGGAGGAGAGACTCAGCTGATATGTCTGAAGTGCGGAGGGTTTGCAGAGAACGGAACGATCTGCGTCCGGTGCATAGGAGGCCTACGATTCCTGGAGGAGCAGATTGACCCTGAGTGGCTCAAGAGCGAACTCGAGAAGATAGTGGACTATCTGGGGTCTGATATAGAGGCTGCCTTCAAGAAAGATCCTGCGGCACGGTCGCTGATGGAAGTCCTCTACTACCCAGGCATCCAGGCTCTGCTCCTCCACAGGATTGCGCATTTCTTCTGGAAGCTTAAGCTACCATACATCCCCCGATACCTCAACCTTGTGAGTCGGCAGATCACTGGAATAGACATCCACCCAGGCGCAGAGATTGGAAGAGAGTTCTTCATCGACCACGGCACCGGCGTCGTGATAGGTGAGACCTCGAAGATCGGGGATAATGTCACGATGTACCAGGGGGCAACGCTCGGAGGGACAGGCGGCGCCCGTGGCGAGAAGAGACACCCAACAATCGGGAGCGACGTCGTCATAGGTGCTGGAGCAAAGATCCTTGGCCCTATAACTATCGGAGACAGGGTGAAGGTCGGCGCGAACTCGGTCGTCACAAAGGATGTGCCCTCGGACAGCACCGTCGTCGGTGTTCCAGGCACAGTAGTAGCGAGGAAAGGCGAGAAGATCTCGAAGATAGACCTGGCGCACGGTGAACTTCCAGACCCGTACAAGGAGAAGATCAGGATTCTCGAGGAACGCATAGCAGAGCTGGAGAGTAGACTGCGTAAGAGAGAGTGATCCCCCATGTTAGCCTTGCCAGAGGAGGCGTTCTGCAAGGAACCCCAACCTCGGAGGAATACTCATCTCCGCAGGAGATGACTTAACAGGCAGGAGATGCGCTGCTGCATCCTGAAACTGGGGCCTGCCTGATCTACGGCAGCAGTCTTTTCTTGTCGCGGCAACCTTGAAGGTTGCTGTGCATTCTGAGCAGGCGAACCCACCCTAAGCTCCCGTCTTTCGAATAGTCTCCAATAATCCTGGCCGAATTCACTGCTCCCCATGTTCATGAGGGGTCGGCTGACTCGCCTAGGTAACGCTAATCTGCTCTTGCATGACCATGGGTGGAGTGCGGAAGGGATTGTGATGAAAGATAAGATCAGTCTCCTCTTCGCTGTTGGCGCATTGGCTTTCGCCGGATTCATGCTCGCCTCAGGGTTCTACATCTACCTCATAGCATGTACATCTTGGAAGGAGGTGGCTCCGCAGTTCCTCAGCGGCAGGGTTCTGGGAGCGCTGTTCATCAGTGTATCGTCATCATTCATCGTTGGGATACTCGCGTTGGTAGCCGGTGTGCCTTTCGCCTACTTTCTCGCGTACGGTGACTTCAGGTTCAAGTCGACTCTGGAGACGCTGATGGTTGATCTCCCGCAGACCTTCCCCCCTGTCACCGTCGGCCTCGTCTACCTCATCCTCCTCGGGTCCAGGTCACCTGTCAACATAGCATTCACGTTCACTGCAGTAGTCATAGCGAAGTTCTACGTCTCTTCACCCTTCATGGTCGGCTTCGCAGCGAGGAGGTTCAGGGAGGTCAAGGCAAGAGGCCTCGATCTGATAGCGAGGTCCCTGGGAGCCGACACTAGGCAGCTGCTCTTCAGGATCATAATCCCGTTATCAAGGAGGGACCTACTCGCCGGCTTCTCCCTCACCTGGGCTAGGGCTATGGGTGAGCTGGGAGCGACGATGGTATTCGCGGGGATAATACCTTGGAGGACAGAGGTTATACCAACACTTGTGTACAGCGTCTCCCAGACTGAGCCGAACACCGCCATAGCAGCAGCTGTCGTCGCAGAGACCCTCTCAATAGCAGCTTTGATCTCGCTCAGGCGTGGAGTGAGGGAGAAAAGATGAAGATCTTAAGGCTTGAGAACGTATGCAAGAGCTACGGTGAGACCAGAGCTCTTGACATGGTGAACCTTGAGACAACCGCTGGCGAATTCATGGTCGTGATGGGGCCGAGCGGATGCGGCAAGACAACACTTCTACTGGTCATCTTGGGAGCACTCCAGCCTGATGAAGGCCACGTAATCATAGATGGTGAGGCAGTCGATGACCTGCCGATGGAGTCCAGAGGCATGGGTTACGTACCCCAGGACTTTGGTCTATTCCCACACATGAATGTCAGGCAGAACATCAGCTTTGGGTTAGAGGTCAAGAACACGCCGAGGGAGGTCATCGACCAGACAGTCAAGAGGATGCTATCCCTGGTCCAGCTCAGCCAGCACTCTGAGAGGAGGCCGAGTGAGCTTAGTGGCGGAGAGAAGCAGAGAGTAGCCTTAGCCAGGGCTCTGGCGACCAACCCCTCACTCCTGCTCCTCGATGAGCCCTTAAGCAGCATAGACGAGGCGACTAAGACACATGTCAGGGAGAGCCTTAAGAAGATCTTGAAGGAGGCTGGAGCGACTACTATATGTGTACTACATAACCCAGAGGACGCTTTCGCCTTAGGAGACAGGATCGCCGTCATGAATAAGGGTCGAATAATCCAGGTCGGCACACCTCAAGAACTACTGGAGGAACCGAGGGACAGCATCGTCAAGAAGCTGATCGCTACAATGTACGTCTAGAGACCGTCCCCTGCTCTTTCCGATGTGATTGACGGGGACGGAGTACCAGCCTCCAGCTTTCAACGCCTCATATCTGGAGGTTTCTCTGCACAGGAGGTTCGACGTGACTCGCCGCCCAACCGGATATGATAGTCTTAAGTCTCCTAGGACCTGTTTTCAGTCACTAGGCGCGTCGCCTCATGGTCTGGAGTTCAGAAAAGATCATACAGGCCAAAGATCTCCTGCGGGAGTGTCCGATGCTCGCAGCCATCCTGATATTCCTCTCTGCCCTGGCTGTCGGCGGGTTCCTCAGGATGGGCTTCGCCATCTTCGTCCTCCTGGCCATCGTCGGCGGCTTCGCCCTGCCGGTAATATACGGCGTCAGGCTGGGTCTGGCCCCCCACGAGTCGATACTTCTCTGCCTGGCAGTATTCACCTTCCTATCATATGCCTCCCTATGTATCCTGTACCATTTGGAGAGTTACACGAGTGCTAGAGGGTACCTGAAGACCCTCAGGAGACATTCCAGGCCTGTCTACCGTCTGCTTAAGGGCTACGCAGGCAGATCCGGTGTCCTTGGCATCTTGTCGTTAAGTACGTTTCTTGCATGATGGTGGCTTGCCGTTGTGCTAGCTTTCATAACTGAGACTGAGATACCTCACGCGATGGTCGGGATACTTGTTGGGCTCGTCTCTGGAGGACTACTTGCCTGGGGCCTTTACCTTGGAATCGTAAGAGTGGTCTCGAGTCCGATCCTGTTGGCTGCAGCCTTCGTCAGTATCGGCCTCGCCATAGGGGTTGCGATGCGGATACTGGTCGCCAAGACGAGAATCCATAGAAGGGTGAAGGCCAGAAAGACTTAGGCGTGGTCTACAACAACTCAGCTAATCGCCTCTCATTTAATGGTCTGTCCGGGACATGATCAGGAGTTGACCTGAGCCTGTCTCAGCCCTCAACGGTGACCGCGACTATCGGGCTTATGTTAAACCTTTGCTGGTTGGATTGGACGTAGAAGTGGAAGGTTCTGCCCTCTGTTCGGCCGACGTAGAATCTGGAGCCGTCGAGGCTGAGGCCGTCACTTGCTACTGAGATCTCGAATTGGAAGTCATAGGGCCGCCTCGTAGATACAACAGTAAACCCGATCGGCTCCCTCGAATCAGTGCAGTACAGAAGTACTCTCTCAGCAGCTGAATGGTAACTCGTTCCTGAGAGTGTGAATCTCTGCCCTACAGAGACTGCTGGGGGCGCCTCGATCACTATATCCCTGAATATGTACGGGTAGAACCCCCTAGGTATGCAGAATCCTGAAAGGGCAAAAGCGATCAGGGCGAGCCCACAGAAGCTCTTCTGAGCGGGGCAACCCAGACCCTTCAGATTCGACATCGACATCCAGTCGTCTAAGCCTCTGCTTCTCAACAGCTCTTCTTAAACGTTCTTGTGGAGGGTTCGGGTAGAAGAGTTGAAGACTCTCAGGACGTATCATGATGATTGTTTCAGGGATACTTCCCGTATCTTCTAGCCTCGTCCACCATAAACTTGATGTTCTCTGTCTTGACGTTGCTGTGGAGTG
>JAGTQV010000097.1 GCA_018397035.1 Candidatus Bathyarchaeota archaeon
TCATGAACCTCCTCGGCGGCTGAGCTGGTGAAACTCATACTATCAGAGAAGCTGGATTCGCAACTCCGGCAGGAGAGCCTCATGGAGTTTGAGAGGGAGGCAAAGTCCATTCTTGGTGATCTCAGAGTCCAAGTGGAGACTATAGGAGAAATCGGAGGTTGGGTCTCGATCGAGTATGATGGCGAGGACAGTGAAGTATTCACAGAGGCGCTTAAGAATAGGTATGGGGCAGCACCTATTCAATTCTCTAGACTGAGACTTGGTGACGTCTACCGCGGCTTCGTCGTCGGTTCAGGAAAGGTTGGGTACGGCCTCTACATCGATATAGGCGTGATCACACCATCAAGAAAGGATGGACTCTATCCACTTCATAGGATGAGGGCGCAGCTCATCGATGGTGAATCTAGACCGCTGAGAGAGATAGCTAGGCGCTTCTGCCTCTACGAGGGTCTACCTCTAGACGTGAGGGTCGAAAGTCTTGAGGCTGATGGAAGGATCTCCTTGGCGCTCACAGAGAGGCAGGAAGCCTTCTTCAAGGGCTGGGAGACTTATCCCTTCGACAGAGTCGTTGTGGTAGGTGCGCTCGCAGGAGGAGTGAGGGCAGCAATCCGGAATACGGGCCTGGAGAGAGATATAGTCAATGTTGAGAGACTCAGCCTGGCATCAAGCATTCTGACATGCAAACTCGGAACGGAAGCTCTAGGCGTCATCTCCAAACTTGGACCGGAGCTTGCTGGAGCCAGACTCTACCCGTTCATTCCAAGAATACGGATGAAGATGTAAGATGAAGATTCCGGAAGCATTTAAGTGGATGCTGGATGTCATATAGTAGCCTTCACGGTGATCGATCATGGTAAAGTCTGGAAAAACCGCGACAAAGACTTACACTGAAGAACAGGTTGAGGATCTACTGGAGATTCAGAGAGACCTCATCCAAGAAAGGCTCCGCTCCGTGAGGGAGGAGATCTCATCATACCCATTCCTCTCAATGGCTGTAGCGTTCGTTCTGGGCTTCGCGC
Source organism: Candidatus Bathyarchaeota archaeon (assembly GCA_018397035.1). GTDB lineage: Archaea > Thermoproteota > Bathyarchaeia > 40CM-2-53-6 > RBG-13-38-9 > JAGTQV01. Next base: position 1,020 of record JAGTQV010000097.1, read on the forward strand.
TCGGCGTCGCCTTGAGTCCGAGACCAAGCAAGTGAGAATAGATACCTAGCCCGCTTACAAATGTTTATACGGAGAGAGAACAGCGTATGGTTGGAGATGAGACAGAGTTGGCTGAGAGAGCGAAGATGACTGTTGAAGAGCTCCAGAAGAAGCTTGGTGACCTCAAGGAGTTTGCTGAGACCTCAAGAGTTGAGCTTGAAGCGATGATAAGGAGGAGGCCTCTGGAGTCTGCAGGAGTAGTCTTCCTAGCCGGAGTAATTGTAGGTGTACTAATAGGATCGGCAATAGCCAGGCGCAGCTGAAGATGCCTAAAGAAGGATTCTTAGAGAGCATAATCGAGGCATTCTCCTCTGTCATAGTCGGCAAAGTCCTCTCCGACCTTGACAAGAGGGTAAGAGACTACTTTACAGACTTCATCCATAGGATAGTCAAGAGGATGATGCTGCTGGTCTCAGGAGTCATCATCGCCCTGGTAGGGTTGGTATTCATCTTCGTGACCGCTGCATTGTATCTCAACGAGTACTTCGGATCGAAGTGGATGGGCTGGGGCGTCCTAGGCCTCATAATCACAGCCGCAGGGATACTCACCTCTGCTGTGAGCCGTCGCTGAATCTGCTGACGGAACGACTTAACCCGCGATCACGGGAAGCGTTATAACACCTCCAACAGAGAGTACCAGGATCGGTGACCCTCTTGGACCTAGGACAGAACATGAATTCATCAATAGAATACACAAGGAAGTTCTTCGTAGACCTCAGCAGACTCGCCGTACTGGTCATACTCAACATAATACCGATAGTGAACCTGATAGTCGCAGGCTATTATGTGAAGACTATCAGGGAGACTCCGAGTTCAGATTCTCCACCAAGACTTGAGCAGTACGGTGACCTCTGGGTAGATGGACTGAAGATAGTCATAGCGATAATCGCATACATGATCGTACCGTTGGTACTGATCGTGGTCGGGGCCTCCTCGCTGTTCGCAGGATTCACGTGGGGCGCGTATGGACCAGGGATCGTGATGCTTCCAGCAGGATTAGGCGTGACCCTTCTCATAGCTGGGGTAATCCTTGCTTTCGCTGTAGCGATCATAATGGCCATGGCTGTTGTTCACATGGTGAAGACAGGCAGCTTCGGAAAAGCCTTCGCTGTAGACGAGATCCTAGGCATCATCGGAAAGATAGGATGGGGGGAGTACATCCTGTGGCTAATCATAGTCTTCGTCTTTGCAGTGACGGTTGGCGCAGTAGGCCAGATACCAGCGATCGGCTGGATAATATCGCTGGTCATATCGCCAGTATTCGGTGTCTTCACATCGAGGTCGGCAGCCCTAATGTATACAGATGCGGTCTCTCTAGGTGCGGCGACAGCGGCACCCGCGGCTCCTTCAGAGAAGAAGTTCTGCATGGCTTGCGGAGCACAGATCCCTAAGGGAGCAACCTACTGCCCCCTCTGCGGCAAATCCCAGTAGGAACCTCAACCCCCTTTTTCTCTGTTTAGGACAAGGGCAGTTGCCTATTCACCAACTATCTGGACAACTAGTTCCCTTGTTCTAGGTCGGACATCCAGCTCGACGAAAACTATCTGCTGCCATGTTCCAAGGGTCAGTTTGCGGTCCTCGAAGGGAACTGTTAGACTCGAACCCAAGACTGAGGCTCGTACGTGTGAGTGGCCGTTTCCATCATGCCACCTCTTCTCATGTTCGTAAACTGCATTTCTTGGAGCTATCCTCTCAAGGGCTACAGGTAAGTCATACAGTAATCCAGGTTCATACTCGATTGTAGTGAGGGCGCCGGTGGAGCCTGGAACGAAGACCGTGGCGATTCCCCTTCTTAATCCTGAGTCCTCCACAGCTTTCTCAACTTCGCCTGTCAAGTCGACGATATCAACTTCTCCTTCAGTCCTTACGGAGAGCCGTTTGGTCATGACAACCATTATCTATTCAGACCACCAGCAATACTTCCCATTATAGATCACATTTCACACTATAGCAACTAACTAAAGTAATTGACTACTCATCTAACACTCTACATTAGGAATGATGTGGACAGGCCAGTTCTGGAAGAGGCGTGGAAGTCAGAGAAGGATTTCAAGGTGAGGGAGCGGATTCTGATGGTGCTGGAGCTCCAAGACGGCCTCTCCTCGTACAAGATTGGCAGGCAGCCTAAATGCCTTCACTTCAAGGTCCTCTACTGGAAGCACCGCTTACAAGAGGAGGGACTTACCGGCCTCCACGACAAACCCAGATCTGGAAGGCCCGCAAAGTCTCTAGCAGAGAAATAGAGCGCATAAGGAGGATCTTGGAGGGGAAGACGTACACCACCGCCGCAGAGGTCCTGAAGCTCATCCGTGAGCAGACCGGGTACGATACTCACTCATGCACATCACCCGTCTCCTCCACTCGTGGGGGCTTCCAAGAAAGCGGCTAGACAGGAGGCACATCAACGCTGCCTCAGACGAGGAGGTGGAGCGGTTTAAGAAAAGGCGAAGAAGGCAGAAATGAACGGTTGGACAGTACTATGCGAGGACGAGTCCATCTTCTTCTACGGCTTCGTATCCCGTTGTTTATGGGCCAAGAGTGGAAGTACGCTAACAGTATTGACAACGCGCTCCCACGTCGCGCCTGCCTCCTCGGCACCGTCTCGATCGATGGCAAGAAGCTCTTCCGGAGGGACGATGCGATAGAGGGTGAAAACTCCCCCGCCCACACGAGGGAGATCAGACAGAGATTCGATTTATCCTCATCTTTCTAGATAAGTCTGTATCCACGACAGCAACCGACATGTCTAACGTTGGCTGCGTAAGAACCGCAGCTGAATGAAAGCAAGATGATTCGCCACAGCAGGGCCGGAACTCAACCCCGTCGAGGAATGCTGGAGACAGGACGGAGGCATCATACAAGCCAACCGCATCTATCCAATATTCGAAACCATGAAGAAAGAGATCTCAAAAACACTGAGGACGAAGAGATTCGGGTAGATAGTCTAATACATATGTTAGTTGCAATAGATCCCCTGCGAGATATCTTGGGAAACTACTGTGGAACAGGCTAAGGTTCTCCTGGAGTCTGGAGTGCTGTACGCGGCCCGCGGGAGGGCTCTTCAAATAACCTGCATATTCTCTATTACGGCGTCCGCGAACTTGGAGGTGCCTACGGGCTGAACGCCTTCAAGCTGCCTTGCGAGATCATATGTGACCCTTCTCTGGCTTACGGTCCTCGCAACCGCCTTCTCTACTATGTCAGCAGCCTCCTTCCAGCCCAAGTGTCTGAGCAGCAGTACACCTGAGAGTATCGCTGATGTCGGGTTCACCTTGTCCTGATTAGCGTAGGCCGGGGCTGTTCCATGAGTCGGCTCAAAGATGGCTGCACCCGTCTCGAAGTTTATGTTCGCGCCTGGCGCAAGACCGAGGCCTCCAGCCATGGCTGCGGCCAAGTCTGAGAGGTAGTCACCATTGAGGTTCGGGAGGACGAGGACATCATACTCGTTCGTCCTGAGAAGGAGCTGCTGGAACATGCTGTCTGCTAGCCTATCCTTTACCAGTATCTTTCCAGGAGGTGTGACGCCCTTGTACTGGCCGTCCGGCTTCATCAGGTCGGCTTCGGTAACGATCTTGTCCTTGAACTCTCTGTTCGCGACCTCGTACGCCCAGCGCATGAAACCGCCTTCAGTATACTTCATTATGTTGCCCTTGTGGACGATCGTGACGCTCTTCCTGTTGTTCCTGACTGCGTAGTTTATGGCTGCTCTGACTATCCTCTTAGTTGCATACTCGCTTATCGGCTTTATACCTACGGCTGAGTCCTGTCTGACCTCGCTCTTCAGGTTCTCCTTGAGAAAAGCTATGAGCCTCCTCGCTTCTTCAGTCCCCTCCTTAAACTCTATTCCTGCATAGACATCTTCAGTGTTCTCTCTGAAGATCACTATGTCAAGCTCCTCAGGATGCTTCAGTCTGGTGGGTGTTGAAGGGATGTACTTGACAGGCCTGACGCAAGCGTAGAGGTCAAGACGCTGTCTCAGTGCAACGTTGAGGCTTCTTTGGCCTCCGGCGATAGGGGTCTCAAGCGGGCCCTTCAAAGCAACGATGTGCTCCTTGATTGTCTTGAGCGTCTCTTCTGGGAGTGAGTCGCGATGTTTCTGTCTCGCCTTCTCTCCAGCCAAAACCTCAAGCCACGTTATCTTTCGGCGTGAACCATAAGCACGTTCGACACCCGCATCGATGACTCTTCTGGCGGCGCTGATAACGTCCGGGCCTATTCCGTCCCCCTCAATGTATGGTACCATGGGCTTATCTGCTCGTATGAGTGTTCCGTTGGAGCTGGTTATTCTGGAACCGTTCTCCCTAGGCGCTTCCTTCTGAGTCTTCACTTGTGTGTTCATCAATGTCACACGGATGCGTCGTCCTGTTATTCGATTGAATACGGTATTTAGTTCTTCTTCTTGGACCTTCTGAGTTTCAGTAGAGCGTCTTTAGTCTAGCTCTCCATGCCGGAAAATCCTCGGGTTCAGGGTAATCTAGGAAGTGTCTCTTGACTCTACTCATCTTTCTTGCTGTACCTCTCAGTTTCATCAGGAAGTCCAGCTTTCTGATGCTCCGGAAGGCTCTCTCTGCCTTCTCTGTTATGGTCAGTCTCAGGTCGCCGTCAAGGCTTGCTCTGAGAACGTCGCTCTCCTTGACGAGCCGTTGCTTCATGCCGTAGTTCAGTTCTTCGTCGCTGATCTCCTGCAGGAAGATTCTGAAAATGTCCAGTCCAGCCTGCTTGGCACCATAAGCCTTCATATACTCCCTGTTGTATCTCCACAGCCCACATCTGTCTAGGACTCCTCTCTCGATGGCTTCTGACGCGACGTCCGCCGCGATCCTGCCGCTGAGCATGGACGGTCCGATCCCTCCCCCATGTATCGGGTTGACTAGGCATGCAGCATCGCCGACTATCATCACGCCGTCCCCGACTAAGGAGTCTAGTGGTCTCCTAGTTGGAACATAACCTCCCCCCGCTGTCAGGACCTCTGTATCTTTGAACAGCGGCTTGGAGAGGATTTGACTGTAAAGTTGCGTCTTAGGGTGTGTATTACTCTTGCCGGCCTGTACTCCAACCCCAACATTCACACTTCTTCCACTCCTTGGGAAGATCCAGAAGTATCCGCCGCACGCAATTGATTGGT
>JAGTQV010000093.1:0-6141 GCA_018397035.1 Candidatus Bathyarchaeota archaeon
TGCAGATGATAACCCCCATGAACTCAGCGGCGGCCAGAGGCAGAGAGTAGCGATCGCTAGGGCCCTGGTGCTCAGGCCTAGCTTCGTCGTCGCGGATGAGCCGGTCTCGATGCTCGACGTCTCAGTGCGCATGGAACTGCTGAGGCTGATGCTCCAACTCAGGGAGAGGCACAACCTCACCTACCTCTTCATAACACATGACCTCGCTGTCGCCAGACACGTCTGTGACAGGATCCTGGTGATGCGGCAAGGCAAGATTGTTGAGTCAGGACCTGCACTCGAGGTCATAGATAATCCTCAGCACCCCTACACGAAAGCCTTAAGGGCCGCGGTCCCAGCCGTCAGGAGACGAGCCTGACTCAAGGCGGCTCGTTATCCTGCACTCCGAGGGTGGAGCCTGCCTCGAACCCCCGTCTGGACTTAACCAAGACTTATTAAACCACACCTGTCTATGACGAGGGCCGAGGCCCCACGTTTGAAGTCACTTCAGAATAGAGATGTGAAGAGAGCGGTCAGGAGTCTCTTCGAACCTGCAAGCGTGGCGGTTGTGGGTGCCTCAGACGACCCTTCCAAGTTCGGCTACCTGCTGATGAGCAACCTACTAGAATTTGGGTACAGTGGAAGGATCTACCCGGTTAACAGGAATCGGGAGACTGTATTCGGGCTGAGATGCTACCCAACCGTCAGCGCGATCCCAGGTGAGGTTGAGGCTGTGATAGTGCTCGTCCCAGCGCAGCATACACCCCAGATAATGCAGGAGTGCGTGGAGAAGGGTGTTAGGGGGGTTATCATCTGCACGTCAGGATTCCGGGAGGCAGGCAGGGATGGGGCTGAGCTTGAAGAGAAGACCCTCCAGATAGCGAGGAAAGGCGGCATCAGGATCGCTGGACCTAACACAACAGGATTCCTCAACGCCTACAACGGCTTCACATCCGCATTCGTCAAGATCTCAAGGCCAAGACGTGGCAACGTCTCGGTGATCTCTCAGACAGGAATGTTCGCGTCGGTCTTGCTGGAACATATCATGTCAACCCAGCCGTTCGGCCTCAGCAAGGTCGCCGGCCTAGGCAACAAGGCGGATATCGACGACGCCGACGTTCTCGAGTACTACGAGGATGATGAAGATACAGAGGTCATAGTGATCTATGCTGAGGGTATAAGGGATGGGAGGAGATTTCTCGAGGTCTCTAAGAGAGTGGCCAGGAAGAAGCCGATCATCATACTGAAGTCTGCCAGATCGCACTCCGGAGGGAGAGCCGCGCTAACCCATACAGGTTCACTGATGGTGAGGGATGAGGTTTTCGATGCTGTCTGCAGATCAGCCGGCTTGATCAGAGTTGAAGACATCGAGGAGCTGATAGACCTTGCTAAGGCATTCGCGTTCCTCCCCGCACCCAGAGGGGAGAGGGTTGGAGTGATAGCGTACACAGGCGCAGGCTGCGTTATGAGTGCAGACGCTGTAGAGAGGTACGGGCTTAAGCTCGCAGCACCCACCCAGGAGACCATGGAGAGGCTCAGACGCCACGCGCCGAGCTTCGGCATCCTCTCCAACCCGCTAGACGCGGAGCTTGTCCGGCAAGGCGTCGGCGACCCTCAGGCCTCACTCATAATATCACTTGAGGCGTTCCTCTCAGACCCAGAGGTCGACATGGTCTCACTCGTCCTCGTCGGGCTGACCAAGGAGAGCAAGATATGGGATGTTGACATAGATGTAGTCTTCCCGAAGATAAGGGAGAGATTCCCTGAGAAGCCTCTTGTCGTAACTAACCTGGCATCCCGGCAGGTCATGGACGAGTATAGGGAGAAGTTGGAGCAGCTTGGAATTCCTGTATATCCCTCTCTACTCCGCAACATCCGCGCCCTGAGCGCTCTCAGCAACTACTATGGTAGGCTACGGCACTAGGCGCCTAGGCTGGGATTGGGGTGAAGAGGATTTGAGTGGGCCTCTTGATGGCGTTCGCATACTCGACCTCACACGTCTGAATCCAGGCGGCTACAGCACCATGCTGCTTGCGGATATGGGCGCTGAAGTCTTGAAGGTGGAGCAGCCGGGTGTCGGCGACTACATGAGATATACCCCGCCGATGATCGGAGGCCAGAGCGCGATGTTCCTCACCCTTAACAGGAACAAGAGGAGCCTCACACTCAACCTGAAATCTGAGAAGGGTAAGGCGATCCTCCGGAGACTGCTGGAAAGTTATGATGTCCTGGTTGAGAGTTTTCGGCCTGGAGTCATGGAGAGGCTCGGTCTAGACTACCAGACATTGAAAGAGGAGCATCCGAGACTTATCTATTGCTCGATAACAGGCTACGGTCAAGACGGCCCATACAGGGGTCAAGCGGGACACGACATAAACTACCTAGCACTCTCAGGTGTGCTCAGCCTCACTGGAAAGAGGGATGGCCCCCCCATCGTCCCTGGGATCACGGTAGCGGACATTGCAGGCAGCATGTTCGCAGTGATCGGGATACTCATCTCAATCATCTCAAGAGAGAAGACTGGGAGGGGGCAGTACATAGACGTCTCGATGTTCGACGGTGTCGTCTCCTGGCTGACGATACAGGCTGCAAGATACTTCGCTGAGGGGAGGCCTCCGGAGAGGGAGACTTGGCCTGCAGGCGGCGAGGCCTTCTATGATGTCTTCCAGACTAAGGACGGTGGTTACGTCGCGGTCGGTGCGGCTGAACAGAAGTTCTGGAGGAACCTGTGCCAGGGGGTTGGAGCCCCTGAGCTTGCGGAGTGGAAGGTCGCTGTCGGCCAACGGTCACCTATAGCACATGCAAGGCTCACCGAGATCTTCAAGACCAAGACAAGGGGCGAATGGGTCAGTCTACTGGCCGGGAGGGACGCGTGCCTTACACCTGTCAAGACGCTTGATGAGGTCTTCTCAGACCCTCACGTCTTGGATCGTGGGCTTGTCTTTGAGATGGAGTGCCTAGGATCAGGCCCAGTCAAGCAGCTCAGCTTCCCGATAAAGCTCAGCGACACTAGACCAGAGACTGGGACACCTCCGCCAATGCTCGGCCAACATACGGAGGCGGTTCTTAACAGGTTAGGATACGGTCCTGAACAGATCGAGCAGCTGAGACGGGAGGGGGTCATCTGATCATGATACTGCTAGGCCGCTGCGGCTGTTCATCATCCTCTCCAGCATATCCCAGTCGAGATCGGTCTCGAAGCAACCATCCTTCAGCAATGGCAGACCCTGACCTGCCACACCGAACTTCTCACAGACGAAACTCCCCAGAACAAGCTCCTTCAGGCAACCGACACCCAAACAGCCTCTAGGCCTTAGATTTGTAAAGATCTTCGGCACCACACTTCCTCCAGATATCACGATAGCCCTCTTGTAGCCAAGCGCCTCGGCCATACGGATGGTCTGCCCGAGCCTGCATCGACCGCAGTCGACGCATAGGTAGCCGCCCTCATCTGCTCTGGCAGGGCAGTCCCTAGACCTCAGGCACTGCGGGAGCAGAATTATCCTCTCAGAGTAGGGGAGCCTATTGAAGAGGCCTCTGCCCACATTATTCTTGGCTGCGACGTAGAGTTCCAGAACCCGCTTCTCATCCACCCCCATCCTCGCCGCTACCCTCTCCAGTCTGCTGACAGCGAACTCACTCAGCCGTAGCCTCGCGAGACCCTCTATAGTCCGCATCAAGCCGCTCTGTCGATCCAAAAGCCATCGAATCTCCGTCTTGCATCCAGCAAGATAAGTCTTGGGCTGTCTTGAAAGGAAGAGCTCGCCTGCATGCTATATTTGAAGGGGCGGGTGTGGCTTGGAGTTAGATCAACAGGCCACGCTCCAGGACTCCGGCTCATCCACCTATATGACAAGGGTTATATTACCCAGTACAGGTCACCATACCAGATTCTCAATGGAGCCGGCGACGAGTACTAGAAACGCCGTCATCGCGGCCGCAGCGGTCGGAGGATTCTGCTTCTACCTCTTCTTCAGACCCTACCTCCTCCTCGGAGTTCTCGCAGCAGCCTCTATGGGAGCGGCGACCTTCTGGACGCTTCGAGCCAGGGAGGTCCAGCATGTCAGGAGGACGGTCCTGATAACCTTCTCGATAATCACATGGGCCGGAACCTTCGCGATACTCGCTTGGATCGGGCCTAGCTCACTCGTGAAGTGGGTGGCTGACCACCTCAGGGTATACTATTTCCAGGGGATGCCGATGTACGGCACAACGATAATACCCTGCACACGTGCTCTCCCTGAGATCACTCTTGGAATAGCGATGTACGGCCAGGAGGCTCAGCCAGGAGTCATCCTCAAATGGCCATCCTCACTCGTCATGCTCATCATGGTGATGGTGCCGTTCGTAGCTACCGCAGTCGTCTTTGGAAGAGGCTGGTGTGGGTGGATGTGTTTCTTCGGCGGTACTGTTGAGGCCTTCATGAGCGGCAGCAAGATCCATTGGCCGTTGAGGAGGTGGAGGATGAACTTCACCCCGCCTGATGGTGAGGCCAGCTTCCTCGGAGGCCTCAAGGAGGAGGTTAAGGACATCAAGTATGGGCTGGCGCTCGCCCTGCTTCTGATAGGTCTAGGAGCCGCAGTCCCGATAATATGTATCGTCTGCTGGACCTTCCTGATACAGTACCTCTGGATCGGACTGCTCTTCATCGCTGCGACAGTCCTCTTCGCCATGGTCGTCCCGTTCATGACGAAGAAGCGGTGGTTCTGCATACTCTGCCCTGTCGGAGCGATGATCGGCCTGGTCGAGAGCCTCAGCCCCTTCAGGATCAAGATAGACAAGGAGAAGTGCGATAAATGCTATGACTGCATGAGAGCATGCCCGATGTACGCGATGACCCCGAAGGCGATCGAGGAGAAAGGCAAACCTGTCCTAGACTGCGTCAAGTGCGGCAGATGCATCGAGGTCTGCCCTAAGGAGTGCGTTGACCTTTACCTCAGAGGGACGAATATGAAGGTCAGGTCTTGGTTCGTCCCACTTGCCCTCGGAGCCACCGCCGCCTGGTACGTCTGGTTCGTCTTCGCACTTATCCAGCTCACACCTCATCTTCTAGGGATATGAGGGGGAAGCAGTGGAATAATTCATGGTCAAGAGAAGATTTCAAGGGTCAGCCTCAGAATGTCACCGGTAGGAGCAGGAGTCGACATAGGGAGCACAACAGCCAAGTGCGCCCTCATCGCGGATGGAAGGATCATATTCAGCACCATAGTCCCTACAGGAGCGAACCCGACAAAGGCTGGTGAGCAGGCCCTCTGTGAGGCATTATCAAGACTGAACTCCCCTGTTGAGAAAAAGTATGTCGTCGCGACGGGCTACGGGAGGGTGACGGCACCATTCGCAGACGAGACTATCACCGAGATATCCTGCCACGGCCGTGGGGCACATTACCTGGATCCTAGTACCCGAACCGTCATCGATATCGGCGGCCAGGACTCGAAGGCGATTGCGCTGGGCAATGATGGGAGAGTCGTGGACTTCTCAATCAATGATAAGTGTGCAGCAGGGACAGGGAGGTTTCTCGAGTTCGCCTCGAAGCTCGTCCTCGACGTTCAGCTTGAAGAGCTAGGCCCGATCTCAACAAGGTCCACTTCGCCGGCGACCATCTCGAGCACATGCACAGTCTTCGCCCTGACCGAGATAGTCTCCCTGCTGGCTGAAGGTGTGAGCAGAGAGAACATAGTCGCAGGCCTCCACGCCGCGATCTCCCAAAGGATCGCGGCTATGGTGAGGAAGATCGGTGTGAGGCCTGCTGTGATGTTGACAGGCGGGGTGGCTAAGAATGACGGTCTCAGAGCCGCATTAGCGAAGGAGCTTGCTGTCGAAGTCAACCCTCCAAGCAAGGCGGATCCGCAGCTCGTCGGCGCTCTTGGAGCAGCGATCTTGGCCCGGGAGCGGCTAGAGAGGCGGGGCTGATGCGGACTTCGACTCCGGTCCACACATCAGCCGCCCTCATACCACTCCCTCCTCTCGCCAGAGCTGTCGACTCTGGAGACGAGGAGAATGCTCACCAAGCCTGCGACGCATAGTGAACCGACCACTGTTAGAAAGTACACGGTTCCCTGGAGCACTATGGCAGTGAAGAGGACCGCGACACTCCAGATGGTCGCGTTACCCATAACCACGACTCCACGTCCCACCCTCATCATCCATCATATCTGACCG
>JAGTQV010000093.1:6167-6309 GCA_018397035.1 Candidatus Bathyarchaeota archaeon
CAGTAGTCGACAGGCCAAGCTGCCTCAGGGCATCCCCGCCGCCATTAAGGGGGAGCCGACTGAATATGTTGTATCCGCCCACACCCTAGGCGTATTCAATTGTGCAGGGGGGACGTTCTGGAGAAGGTATGCGAAAAGATAT
>JAGTQV010000094.1:0-5838 GCA_018397035.1 Candidatus Bathyarchaeota archaeon
TTGGAGGAGGTTGGGAGCCCCACATCCCTGAAGCAGATAGGGATTCAGGAGAGTGACATCGAATCGATGGCTAAGAGAATGCTCACAGTCAAGAGGCTGCTTGCCCACAACCCCAGGGCATTCAAGGAGGAGGATGCCGTTCAGCTGTTCAGGCGGATGTATGAAGGTACGCCTCTGCCGCTGGCTGACTACCGACCCCAGGGCGAGCGTGGGATTCACACCGGAGACTCTGCCCCACCATACAAGTAGGGGCTGCTTCCACCATGGCTACACCTACGCCTATACAGAACTCAGAAAGTCAAGGAAGCCAAAGGCAGGTGTGAAGGAGCTTGCAGACGGATACGTCAGCACCTCATCAAGAGAATGATCCCCTTGACAATTTCTTCTCGCCGATGAGCGTCGCAATCGTCGGAGCATCCTCGAAGCCAGGCAAGATCGGTCATGAGCTCGTCAGGAACATATCCAAGTACCAGTACAGGGGCAGAGTGTATCCGATAAACCCGAGTGCAGAGGAGATCCTGGGTCTGAAGTGTTACCCGTCGATAAGCTTGGTTAAGGAGAGGATCGACCTCGCCGTCTTTGTTGCACCCTCGAATATCCTGCCTCAGCTGGCTGAGGAGGCTGGGGAGCAGGGCGTCAGGAATGCCATAGTCGTTTCCGGCGGCTTCAGGGAGATGGGTGAGGAGAAGGCCGCCTACCAAGATCAGTTGGTCTCCGTCGCCAGGAGGTACAGGATGCGTGTGATAGGCCCGAACTGCATCGGGGTCTTCGACAGTGAATCCCGCCTTGACACGTTCTTTTACCCCCATGACCGCATGACTAGGCCTAAACCAGGCGGGGTCTCCTTCATCACTCAGAGCGGGACCTTCGGCCTCACCTTCCTAGAGTGGGCCACGAGCTCGAGCCTTGGAATCAGAAGGTTGGTGAGTCTCGGTAACCGGTGTGACGTCGACGAGGTCGAGCTGGTCCGGTATCTTGGCCGTGACCCGTTGACCAGGGTTATCGCGCTCCACCTGGAGAGTTTCAGCGATGGTAGGTCACTGGTGAGGGAGGCAAAAGATGTATCAGCTAGGAAGCCTATCGTCATCCTGAAGACAGGCAGGGTTGAAGGCTCCAGAGCCGCGATGAGCCATACAGGCGCCGTGACCGGCCCATACAAGGTCTGCAGGTCGATCCTGAGAAGGTCCGGGATGATCGTGGCTGAGTCATTCGAACATCTCTTCGACATCTCGAAGGCGATAGAGAAGCAGCCTGCTGCAAGGGGTGGGAGCGTCTCGATAGTCACTAACGCTGCTGGACCCTCAGTCGCTGCAGCCGACCTGTGCCATGAACGCGGCTTGATGCTTGGAAGGTACACGGTGGAGACCCTGGATAAGCTCCGTTCCTCACTCCCACCATACGCGGTGATCGGTGAGTACGTCGATCTGACCGGGAGCGCCACCAGTGAGGACTATGAGAAGACTCTCAAGGCGGTTCTCAGGGACCCTAACGTCGACGTCCTCCTGAACTTCGTCGTCTTCTTGAACCCGCCACTATCAACGGACGTGGTGAGGGTGATCGCGGAAGCACAGGGCTTCGGCAGGCCCATAGTCAACTGGGCTACTGGAGGCGAGTTTACTCAAGGACTGATAAGGAGGCTGGAGGAGGAAGGTGTCCCCACGTACCCGACTAGTGAGCGGCTCGTCAACGCCGCCTTAGGGCTGGTGGAGGCAGGGATGAAGAGGGGGTGGGGCTCCCCGCCAGAGATAGCGGCTGACAGGAAACTTGCAGGCGAGGTCATCGGTAAGGCTTTGTCTGAAGGCCGACACATCCTCTCAGAGGTTGAGAGTAAAGACCTCCTGAGAGCCTACGGCATAAAGACGACGACAGAGTATATAGCTACAACAGCCGCAGAGGCGTGCATGTACGCCACGAAGCTCGGATACCCAGTCGTTCTGAAGGCTCTCTCCCCCCAAGTAACCCACAAATCCGATGTAGGCGGGGTCATCACGAACCTGAAGCGGCCTGAAGAGGTATCCGAGGCTTATGAAGAGATTATCTTGAACGTGAGGAGCCGGAAGCCCGGGGCGACTGTCCAAGGGGTGGTCGTAGAGAACCAGCTGCCGCCTGGCCTCGAGTTCATCATCGGCGCGGTTAGAGACAGGGATTTCGGGCCGACCGTGGCCTTCGGCCTTGGCGGGATCTTTGTGGAAGCTCTGGAGGACCTCTCATACGGCCTTGCACCAGTCTCTGAAGAGGAGGCGCTTGACATCATATCATCAACTAAGGCGTCTCGGCTCCTGCAGGGAGTGAGAGGAGGGGCTTCTATAGATAGAGTGAAGCTTGCTGACCTGCTCGTCAGGGCCTCAATCCTCTCCTTTGAACAGCCCATCGCCGAGATGGACCTAAACCCGGTGATAGCATCAGGAAGCGAATGCGCGGTGGCAGATGCGAGAGTCAGAATCAGTGACTGAGGGGCTGAGCGGCCCAGGCTGAAGGCTCTTTTGACTTGGCCTTCCGGAAAGCAAAGCATGAAAGACTGAACCGAGTTTCATTCTGACCAATGGACTCCCATCTTACATTGAAGCCGCCGCCAAGAATTTCCAGACGCTGTACACATACCAAGTGTAGGCATTCAGAACCGCATCAACAACCTGATAGAGCCAACACGGAACTTTCAGAGGGCGAAACAAAGTCATGAGGGCTGTTAAGACGCCCGATTCGCCAATCTTGGAAGAGGGTCGACTGTGATTACTAGCCCACCACATGGGTTTGAAAGGAGAAAATCCAGCCGAAGTCGCAGTAATCAACCTTGAACTGGAAGGCAACGGATGGGAGAAGATCATCAGATGAGCCGCCACCCAAGTTAACGGAAGCGGGGGCCCCCGGCCGAGGGCGCAGAGGATATCCTCCTAATGTAGACTCAGCTCAGCCAATGATCCTTACTTGCAGGACCAAGAGCAGCCACATATCAGGGAAGGATATAGACCTGCTCAGGGGGTCCCTAGGCTGTGCTTCCAAGATGGGGGAGGAACAGGAACTCAGCAGCTGTGCAACTCCCTGGTTTATTGCAGGTCTTCTGCGATCCAGTCGAGGCCGAGCTCGTATAGCTTCTCTCTTCCAGGCCTCCCATCCGCGTCTAGGCCTCGCTCCCTATAGTATTCCTCGAGCATAGTATCGATCTCTACTACCTGACCTTTTGCCGGACCCTCCTGAACAGACTCCTTCAGGAACCTCTCCGGCAGCGTGTCGTCCTTCCTCGAGATCCCCATCCTGATGTTGAATGCTCGTTGCAGGTTCCATATTCTCTCACCAGCTCTCATCAGGTCTTCCAGACTCAAATCCCATCCTGTTATCGCCTGATAGAAGTCCAGGAGCATAGTCAATGGCAGCCTGCCCCAGAAGAGCATGAACTTGCATATGCCGAGGGAGTCTACGGCGCAGCAGAGGTCCTGGTATACCTTTGTCATACGGCCCTTATCCGTGGTCAGGAAACCGTCAACAGGCTCTTTCCACGGCAGCTCAGGGCTGAGCAGGTTCCTCTCGACGAGCATCGGTGACCCTCTATTATGGTTTGCGCCGACATTCGAGGTGGCGTAGGCAACCCCCATAGACTTGAACTTGCGCGGGTTGTGCTCAGGAAATTCTAGGCCTTTAACATGTATCGCGAACCTCTCAGCGCCACTCCCGATAGTTTCAGCCGCCCTCCTGACACCCTCCCCAAGGAGACTGCCCAGCCCCTCCCTCTTCCCAACCAGTTCACACAGCTTCACGACCGCATCAGGGTTTCCCCAGGAGAGGTCGATGCCCCCAGTATCCTTAAGCAGGCCTCTCTCATAACATTCCATGGCGAACGCGATCGTTTGCCCTGTCGAGATCGTGTCGATGCCGAGCCTGTTACAGACATCATTAGCCTTAGCGATCGATTCGAGGTTGCTGTTGAAGCATAGTGAGCCCAGCGCAGCCATCGTCTCATACTCGGGCCCGCTCCCCTCCATCGCGTATGGGCCAGCCTCGACCCTCACCTTCCTTCCGCATGCTATGGGGCAGGTCCTGCAGGAGTATGAGGACTTGAGTATCCTCCTCGTCATCGTTGCGCCCGTGATCTCCTCTGCACCAGGGAAGCTCCCTCTCGTCCAGTTTCTTATCGGGAGGTTACCATTCTGCTCGAAGACTATCAGTCCTGAGGCGGTTCCGTTCTCCCGGAAAGCCTTCGTGTTCGGCAACGCGAGCTTTACAGCGTCTCTCCCGATCTGATTCAGCCTCTCTGGATCCTTCACCCTGACTCTGCCATTGCCTCTGCATGCTATCGCCTTCAGGTTCTTCGAGCCCATAACCGCCCCCAGCCCACACCTGCCTGCAACCCTGCTATCGTCAGCTACGATGCTTGCAAGTCTAACCAGCCTCTCACCAGCCGGACCTATCGTGATGACTGAGGCCCTCGCATCACCTAGATCCCTGCGGATCTCATCTACTGTCGTGAAGGTCTCCCTACCCCACAGGTGTCTCGCATCCTTGAACTGGACTTCACCGTCCCTTATCCAGAGGTAGGTTGGCTCCGCAGCCCTGCCCTGGACCACCATCCCGTCGTAGCCTGCGTTCTTCAACTCAACACCCAGAGGAGCAGAGAACATAGCCTGCCCATAGATACCTGTAAGAGGCGATCTCGAGACTACAGTCGACTTTATGCCGCATGGAAGACCTGTACTGACGAATGCGCCGGTCATTATGATGAGGCGGTTCTCAGGCCCAAGCGGATCCGTCCAACCCCCCACCTCCCTGTAGAGTATCGTCGAGGCGATCCCTTCACCGCCCAGAAACCTCCGGATAAGTTGTGAATCCAGTTCTTCCCTCCAGACCTGACCGTCAGTCAAGTCGACACGCAGGATCATGCCAGCGTATCCGAAGATCATCCTACTCATACCTCCTAGCTCAACCTCTACATTCGATTCCGTGAACGGTCTCCCACGCTCTTTCAGACACGTCGTATACCAGCCTTCGCCTCCATGAGCGTTGGGCCGTCCACTCAACCACAGCAGAGAACAAGATACTAATAATTGAGTATGATCCTAGCTAGGACTGTGACTGAGGAGGAAGTTGGAATGAGGATCATGACACTGGCACTCATCATCCTTTGCTTGACAGCTTTGCCGGTGCAGTCATGTAGGTCATCAACCCAGGCAGAGGACTTCCGGCTTAAGGATATCTACGGGAGAGAGTTCGGCCTCACAGACTTCAGAGGGAAGGTTGTCCTGCTTGAGTTCTTCGCAACCTGGTGCAGCCCATGCAAACCCCAGATGGCTGAGCTCAAGGAGATAAGGTCCAGGTACAGTCAGGAGCAGCTTGTGATAGTATCGGTGAGCTTCGACCCTTCAATGGACACTGACGATGTCCTCAGGAGCCTCGCCTCGAACTTCAGCGCTGAATGGACGATCGCTAGGGACACGGTTGGAATCAGCAACAAGTATGGGGTGAACATAGGGCCGACGATCTTCCTGATAGACCGGTCTGGAGCGATCCGCTACACTCATCCTGGCCTGACAAGTTCCGAGAGGTTGACTCCGGAGATCGACCAGCTCCTGTATGAGGCTGCTCAGCCAAGCGTCCCGAAGCCTTCAGGCCACAGTGACTTGACCCCTCTCTTCCTGTTCTTCGGATCAGCCATACTGGTTATGGGCACCGCTGTGCTGGTGAGGCGGAGGCGCAGCAGCAGAAAGAGATATAGGAGCCAGAGATAGGGTCTGGCTTACATCAGCCGACCAGTGGAGCTAGCCCGGTTCTCTTGCTCTCGAGGCTGCCTCAACCACAGCCTTCGCGAAGTCCTCAGGGGTAGCGCCGACTATCTCGTATCCCTTCCTG
>JAGTQV010000094.1:5867-6035 GCA_018397035.1 Candidatus Bathyarchaeota archaeon
CTCAGGCTCTGCTCTAAGCCCGGTCAGTCCTCTCTCAAGCTCCTGGATCGCCTCTTCAGGGTGGAGGAAGAAGTCTCCGGTCACAACCACTCCAAGCAGTATCTTCTTTTCCACTGTACATTCAACCCTGATAAGCTTCCCGCCTGGGACCTTTATCTCCGACCTCCC
>JAGTQV010000094.1:6158-6300 GCA_018397035.1 Candidatus Bathyarchaeota archaeon
CGTCCGAAACCCTCTTTTAGGGCTTCAGCGACGCCATGGGGCTGCGGCCTACTCGACATCTCCTTGGTCAGTGTCGTCACCCTTTTCTCGACTGAGGCGATCATCTTGTCACGGATCTTCACGTCGGACACTTTGAGTACGC
>JAGTQV010000099.1:0-2762 GCA_018397035.1 Candidatus Bathyarchaeota archaeon
AGCTCGCGTTTGGGGACGTTGCGGCTCATAGATGACGGTGCCAAGCCATATATATCCATTCGGTGGAGAGATAGGGGAAAAGAACTGGAAGTGAGGAGATTGGGAAGATATCAAATTGCCGCAGTCATCGCCGCCATAGTCCTCATCGCAATCTTCACAGCATATATCTACGGCTTCGCGACCGGAGTAATCCCACCTTACGCACCGTACCCACCGGTGCCATCGTACATCACATGGACCATCATCGTGATCCTGCTGATAGTTGTAGGGTACGCAGCGCTCAGACGTCCCAAGAAGAAGTGAGGAGGTGGAGAAGATGGATCCTATCCCTGACTGGGGTGAACACAAGCTCTGGCCTACCGATACAAGGAGTCTAGTTTCAGCAGTGCTCCTAGCAATAGCCTTCACAGCTAATATGCAGATCACCGAGCGGATCGACGCTGCGACGACCGGGGGTGCACTGATGTGGCTGGGCATCATGTTCGCTACGACATGGATGCTGACTGGAAGCACATTCTTCGGGATGACAGGGGCCCTGATAGTCGCAAATGTGAACCCGTTCATCGCTATCCTTACAGCGACAGCGCCTCTGGCACCGTGCTTCTTCGTGGCTAACATGCTGATCTCTGTGCCAGCCGCCCTACTGATCCATCACGTCAAGAAGGCCGGTCAACCTCTGCCCTTCAAGACCTTCATGGCTGTCGGTGTTCCATGCGGGATGCTCTCAGTCATACCGCTCTTCGTCATCTGGGTGCTACTGCTCAACCTGCCAGCCCAGCTGATAACGGTCTTCACCATCTGGGGTGCCTTCATGGCGATCCCCGGCGCGTTCCTCGGCTATCTGATGTGCAGGTACATAGCAAGGTCCGGAGTCCTCATAGGCTAGGCCTAGAGGCAACCCTCCACTTTCTTTTTCTTTTCTGCTCCCAAGCTCTTAGGGTAGACTTCACTTCAGAACTCGGGTTGCTATCAGACTGTAGATCTTGGTGGCCTCGACCACTTCTTCAAGGCTTATCCATTCATCCGGGGCGTGGGCGAGTTCAGCAAGTCCAGGACCGAGCAGTATGGTCGGGATGCCCTTCTCCGCGTAGAATCTTCCGTCGCTCGCCTGGAGGTATCCAACCGGCTCATCTGGCATTCCGCGGCTCCTGCAGACATCCTGGGCCACCTTCACTATGTGGCTGTCTGGGGAGGTCTCTATCGGGCTTCCTGTGAGGGTAACCTCCATATTCGCTCTGAACTCAGGGTCTCTGCTCTTCATGTAGTCTATAACGTCCTGTATCTCACGTGTCGCCCCTTCTATCGTCTCATTCGGGAGTATCCTCCTATCTATCATAACCTCACATCTGTCAGCGACGACGTTCGTCTTGACCCCGCCTGTTATCAGGCCTATGTTGAGGGAGGGGGGAGGGGTTAGCGGATGTCTCCTAAGCCTCAGTTGAGTGACTACCTTGTTGTTGATCTCCTTAAGTAGATCGATCATCTTGTCGATCGCGTTTATCCCGTCCCATGGGGTGCTGGCATGCGCCGTCCTGCCTTCTGTCGTGATCTTGAACCAGACGATCCCCTTCTCAGCTATCGCTATCCTGTTAGTCGTTATCTCGCCGACGACTACCTGGTCTGGATGGATCTCGCCGCTTTCGAGAACATACTTGGCTCCTTTGAATCCGCCAACCTCCTCGTCACTCACCGGGTTCAGAACGAGGGTTCCTCCTAGTTCTACACCAGACTCCACCAAGGCCTTCGCCGACATCACCATGGATGCGACGCTTCCTTTAGCGTCTGCTACGCCCCGCCCGTACATCCTGCCGTCTGTCACCTCCGCGCTGAATGGTTCGTGCTTCCATCTCTGAGCCTCGCCTACAGGTACTGTATCGACATGGCTGTTGAAGAGCAGTTCAAGCTTCTTCCTTGGCCGGTCAGCTTCGAGTCTGGCGACTATATTCGGTTTATCATCATCTACCGATATGGTCTTGACCTTTAGTCCGGATGCTGCCAGTTTCTCTCTGATGATCTCAATCACGTCTCTTGTGTCGCCTGGGGGGTTCACACTCTTGGCCTTCACCAGCTCCGCTAAGAACTCTGTTATCTCGCCCCTCATCCTGTCGATAGTATTCAGTATCTCCCGGTCTTGGTCCACCTGCAAAACTTCCCTATACCGGTCGCTATGCGGCCGGCCTCCTCAGGATCTCTTCAGAGATCTTTGCCTTCAGGAACTCTCCTGCTCCAACCTTCCCTACGAACTTGCCATTCTCAGCCACGACCCTGCCTTTAGATATTGTCATGACAGGGCTGCCCTGAAGTTTCATGCCCTCGAAGGGTGACCAGTCTATCTTGTAGGGACAGTCGTCGATCGTGATCTTCTTGTCGGCCTTCGGGTCGATTATCACAAGGTCAGCGTCGCTTCCGACCTGTATCGCGCCTTTCTTAGGGTAGAGACCGAAGATCTTCGCAACGTTTGTACTTGTGACAGCAGCCATACGGTTTATCGATATCCGGCCTTTCTGGACTCCTTCAGAGAAGAGTATCGGGACCCTGAACTCCATGCCGGGTAAGCCGTTCGGAACTTTGTCGAAGGAATCCTTCCCCATCTTCTTGTGTCCGAGTGTGAATGCTGCCTGGTCCGAAGCAACTGCCGAGACTGTTCCGTCGGCGAGGCCCTGCCAGAGCGCCTCTACATGCTCTCTGCTTCTAAGTGGGGGGCTACATATGAAGTTCAATCCATCCGGCCTCTTCAGCATCTCATCAGTTAGTGTGAGGTA
>JAGTQV010000099.1:2778-6014 GCA_018397035.1 Candidatus Bathyarchaeota archaeon
CAGTAGATTGGTCTCCCCTCACTCCTCGCCGCCCTGATCATCTCGACCCCTTCCTTCACAGAGAGATGATAGTCGTAGAAGGCTGCGTCCAGGTACTTCGAGATGTAGAGTGCCCTGTTTATGGCTTCAGCTTCACTCAGTGGGGGACGAGTTAAAGCATGGTAGATCGGGGATCTGTTCCCTTTTCGGATCGCCTCAGCTTGTAGATACTCGATCATGGCGACGTTCTCCGTGTGGCATCCAGCAAGGCCTCCATTCCTCTTTATCGCCTCAATTATCGGGATCAGGTTACCGTCGTCTATCATCAGCTCCTCTTTCCTGTAGACCATGAAGAACTTGAATGACGGGATCCCGTACTCTATGATCTTTGGGATCTGGGCTATCGCCTCATCGCTTGCCTGTATCAGGTTTGAGTGGAGGGAGTAGTCGATCGCCACTTTCCCATCAGCCTCTTTCCTGCGGGCGTCTATCGCATCCATAGGCAGTCTACCCTTCTGTTGGAATGCGAAGTCTATGACGGTCGTAGTCCCGCCTATGGCTGCCGCCATCGTTCCCGTATCGAATTTGTCCAAGGTCGTGGCGCCCATAAACGGTACTTGCATATGTACATGGGGATCGATCCCGCCTGGCATGACAAACTTGCCTGCCGCATCTACGATACGGTCGGCTCTCGGGAAAGCTTCAGCACGACCTATACCAACGATCTTGCCATCATCTATCGCTAGGTCTGCCTCCATTGTCGCATCAGGCCAGACAACCCTCCCGTTCTTTACCATCAAGTCCAAGATAAGACACCAATCTGGAAATGTTGAAACTCTAATTATAAGGTTTAGCAGTCTACAAGCCAAGCATGGAGCCCTAGACCTCATCCTCCCTGCCCTGCGCCCTATCCATCATGACGGGGTGGCTAGAATCGGCATGAATCCCACGAGGTCGAGTAGAAGACAACGGCTCTCAGCCCTATGAGATGAAAGGGTTTAGTAATGAAAAACTGCCATGTAACTTCGGTTTCGTCCAGATTGCGGCTTACCTATAGAAGCCTGAAGTCTTAGCTAATGCTCACTGCAGCCACCCTTCTATGGGCCTCCTCCTTCATCCTTACCAAGGCTGGCATGCAAGGAGCCCCGCCGCTCACCTTCGCAGCCCTCAGATTCTCCATAGCTTCGGTAGCACTGCTTCCCATTTTGCTATCAACTGGAAGCGTGTACACGTTGAGATCTTCATCCAACCTCGAAAGACTGAAGTCCGTGGCTCTGGGCATCTGCGGGGTCACATTATTCACCGTATAATTCATAGGATTGACACTTACAACTGCGACAAACGCGTCCATTCTTCTGAACGCGAACCTGATCTTCATCTCTATCTTGTCTGTGGCCTTCCTACATGAGAAGTTGAAGTTGAGCAACGGCCTTGGAATCACCTTAGCTCTGGCAGGCATGATAGCCGTGATGTCTGACAGAGGATTCTCACATGTAGCCTTCTCCTCATCCACGCTTTTCAGGGGATCTCTTGATCGTCAGGTCTGCAGTATGCTGGGCGATCTACACCGTTCTGAGCAAGTCGGTCCTAGCAAGATATAGGCCTATGGCAGTCACTATTTTAAGCATATGTATCGGAACGTCCTTCCTGTTGATGATCGCTTTGGCTGTGGAGGATCTCAGCGGCTTCCGCGAGTCTCAGCTGAGGAGTGGGGGGGATAATCCTCTACCTCGCGCTCTTCTGCCCTGGTCTGACCTATCTACTGTGGTATGAGAGTCTCGACGGCATGACGGCTCTAAGGCGGGTGCTTTTCTCCTCACAATTCCCGTGTACACCACCATAATGGCACACTTTGCCAAAGGCGAGGATGTAACTGGAGCAACAGTTACCGGCACATCCTTGGTCATAGCAGATACTTGGCAGAGAAGGCCTAGGCTGAGAGCAGCGATCTCACTCAGGATTCTCAGGATTCGGCCATCGCCAATCAGTCATGCAAAGTCGTGCATAATACTTATTTTCAGACGGAATAGGTCTCCTCTGATGAATTCCATGCAACCTGATGGTTCCCTGAAGCTACCAACGGAAAAGATGCGCGCTCTAGGTTATCGAGTCATCGACATCATAATTGAACATCTCGAGAGCCTCAGCAGCAAGCCTGTTTCTTCCAGATTCGACCCAGCGAGACTGAGAGCTGACCTGCTTGACCCTTTGCCTGAAGATCCCACACCTTTAGAACATGTTCTTGAAGAAGTCCAACAGAACATACTGAGCAGCATTATGCATTTGGACCACCCGCGTTTCTTTGCCTTCATACCTGGACCGAGCAACTTCGTCAGCGTGATGGCTGATGCATTGGCAGCTGGGTTCAACGTATTCTCAGGCACATGGCTGGAAGCACCCGGCCCCACAGAGGTTGAGCTGGCTATGGTACGCTGGCTGCGACAACTCTGCGGTCTACCTGATACCGCAGGCGGACTCTTCGTAAGTGGAGGTTCCGTAGCAAACCTCACAGCTCTCGCAGTCGCACGCCACGTAAAACTCAGAGACCATATCGAAGGCGCGGTCGTGTACGGTTCAGACCAAGTTCACTCATCCATAGAGCGCGGGCTCCGCCTTCTCGGGTTTAGTCAGACACAGTTTCGTAAACTTCGTTCAGACGACGGTTTCCGCTTGGTGCCCTCAGACCTTCAACGTGAAGTCGCAGTTGACAGGGCGGCTGGCATGACCCCTTTCTGTGTCATTGCCAATGCTGGTACCACGAACACGGGATCAGTGGATCCTCTATCCGATCTTTCACGATTCTGTAATGAAGAGGGGCTCTGGCTGCACGCTGACGGTGCCTATGGTGCATCTTCGATGCTGTGCGAGGAGGGCAGGACCCTGCTGAAAGGGTTGGAAAACGTAGACTCCTTGTCTCTGGATCCTCATAAGTGGTTATTTCAGCCCTATGAGATCGGTTGCGTGCTCATCCGGGATAGACGTCAGCTGAGGGAGACGTTTCAAGCCTCACCAGAGTACTTGAAGGATGTTGAGTCTTCTGAAGAGATCAATCTCTGCGACTACGGCATTCAGCTGACACGCAGCTTCCGAGCTTTGAAGTTGTGGATGTCTATGAGGATCTTTGGACTCAGGGCCTTTCGGGAAGCAGTATCTCGCGGTATGGCTCTTGCTAAGTTGGCCGAGGATATGTTGCGCAGACTACCTAACTGGGAGATAGTGACCCCCGCCCAGCTGGGAATAGTCACATTCCGATATAG
>JAGTQV010000101.1 GCA_018397035.1 Candidatus Bathyarchaeota archaeon
CGTGACTCTGCAGTCTTTACCCACATTCGATCCCTCCCCAGACCTTCACACACTGTTCCCAAGAGGCAGTGGTAGCACTGGCAACATGGTATCCCCCTCTATTCGATACTTGAGGCTTTGAGGATGAGCTTGTTGACCCTCCGTCTAACTCCGATGGCAATCTGTCTAGACCTCACCAATCTCCTCCAGAGAAGTTGTCGGAAGATCTCCAAAAATAGATTGTGGGGATCCGTTTCCGGTTCTGGTCCTGAAGCGCCGCACTCGTGAATGTCACAGGAAGTTGTTTGAGCCTCAGATCGTTCAGTTTGAAGTTGTAGGTCTACGACTACGCGCCGCAAGAACTACTATTACCAAGAGCAGGGCGGCTATGACTAATAGGTAGGGCTGTCCCAGGATCTGCCCTATCAAAGTCTCTATGTCTTGTGATGGGGGCTGCGTCGTTCTGGTCGCTTCTGGAGTCGCTGCAGCCTGGATTACCAGGGTCACTGCGGTCGACTTTGTCTTTCCTCCTCCTGAAGCATATATCGTCAGTACATGCGTTCCTGCCTGGGCTGCCTCGCTAGCCGTGAGGGTCAGGGTCGATGTGTAGTCGGGGGCTCCGCTGAGAGGGCTGAACGCGGCCTGAACACCCTGTGGCAGCCCAGAGACTGCGAGACCTACGGTCGACTCGAAACCACCCTTCCCAGTCACTGAGACCACGAAGCTTGTAGACTGCTTGGGAGCGACTCCCTGAGATGCAGGAATGATAGACAGTTCAAAGTCAGCCTCCACAGGACTCTGGATGAGGAGTGTCGCAGTCGCGGTTCTTGATAGGCTTCCGCTGGTGCCTGTTATGCTCAGAACATAGCTTCCCGGAGTCACGGTTGAAGCTGTGGTTATCGTCAGGACTGAGGTGAAGGAGGGGCTTCCAGCTGGAGGGTTGAAAGTGTATGTTGCCCCAGCCGGGAGGCCGGTTAGCGTGAGGGCTGTGTTTGCCGGCAAGCCGCTGACAAGGCTGGCTGTGGTGGTAAAGGTTGCCGTCTCTCCTGCCTTGATCGTCAGGCTGGGCGGGTTGGCTGAGACTGAGAAATCGAATGGTGGAGCTGGGGGTCCAACTGTGAATGTGAAGGTAACTTGATTGTTTCCGGTGTTGGGATCATTGTATTCGTAATTTGGGTCTACGACCCAGGTTGCAGTATGTGTTCCAGCTGGGTACTTCTTCGGGTCTGTTGAGACATGCAGAGGGGAGGTCCCGGATATCACTAGTGTACCAGCGTCGGCGAGAACCCCATCGACACTGCAAACAATATCCACTGGGTAGGGTCCTGGTGAGATGGTTGCTGCAATCCTCAGCCAGACATTGAGGGAGACAGGGTCGTCTGCTGTTGGGTAGGCAGGGGTTATTGATGGATTGTACAACAGCCAGTCAACAGTCTTCTTTCCCGGGGCGCCTGAGACGGTGAAGGTAGTTTGTTTGGATCCTGAATCTGCACCCTTCTCTGCGTGAGCGGTGACCTTGTACAACCCACCAGCGGCTGAGCCGGCCAGATGGTGGGTGTATCTATACTCGCCTGAGATCATTCCGGTTGCTGGTGCAGGAAAGGCTGCTATGCCTCCTCCTGGAGGCTCGATACTTACAAGCACGCTGGCCCCGTCTACCGGCAGTAGCATATCGCCTACAAGTCTTCTGACCATTATGGTGATGACGACGTCCTCACCAGGGTCGTAGACTGCCTTGTTCGTTGTCACCGTGACTTGGAGCGTTGCGGCGTGAGCCTCACGGATCGTCAGCCAAGGAGCTGAAATCATGAGTGTCATCAAGATCAGGCAGATTTGCTCTCTGGACATTAGTGTTCACTCGATCGATAGGTCACTAGATACGATTCGAAGTAAGCTGGGTCTGTAGAATTTAACTCTTGGCTCCGGCTTATTAAAGGGTCTTCCTCAGAGGCGACCGGGTCGATTCAGGTGAAAGGTATCTGGATTTGACTGCGGAAGTGTGCAAGGGTTCCGCATGGGGGTAGTCAAGGTTTCTGCGGACGCAGCTGCGTCGCCGGCCCAGCGCCTGCTCGAAGGGGTCCTGCTCTGACTGAATAGGGGGATGCGAGGTCGTCGCTACTGGAAGAACGTCTCAAGCTTCGGTGCGCCAACAAGTTCAGCGAAGTCCAGTCCGAGCGCGTCCAGGACCTGCTCGAAAGTCGAGTCTATGTACTCTACATATTTCGCAACATCTACCTCTTCTACGCTGGCAAGCTGGACCGGCTTGACGCTTGGGTCTCCGAATACTTTAACGAACGAGACCAGGTCGCCTGTTCTCACCTCTCGCCCATTCCTCTCAAGCAGCTGCGCCGCTTTAACATGTTGAGGGGTCGTCTTGGTATAGGACTTCGGCGGCTTACCCATCATCACGTTGAACGCTAGGTCGTCAAGGGAGTATTCCTTGTTCTTCAATCTGTTATAGCAGGTCTTCACGATCTTCTTGATCGTCTCCTTGGCCTGCTCGAAATCCTGCTCAGACTTGACTTCGCTGAGAGTCTGGATCATCTCGTAGAAGGCGAGTTTCAGGAAGTTTGGTATATGACGCTTCTTTCCGGTCAACCCCTTTATGTCCACATTACCATCAGGATAGACTCCTAAGTAGTTCTTCTTGCGGAGGCTCAACGCAACATATCGGTAGCTCTTATCGACTTCGAGTTCCAGTCCCACCCTCATCCTAGACCATTCCGTCAGCTTCTCCAGCAATTCAAGCCTGGAGCTTTCGAGGAATATGGAGTCTGTGTCACCGTAGAATACCTTGATCCCGAGTTCCTGAGCCTTCTCCACTGTATTCTTTATGACGAATCTACCAATCGCAGCCGTGGCCTCAGCCACGGGGGGGCAGTATAAAGAGAAGCTCTCAGACCCGAAGACGCCGTAGCTGGCGTTGAGGATGACCTTGAGCGCGTCGGACACAACCTTGTACCATGATCTTAGTGAGTCCGGCAGACTTGGGTCTCTGCATTTCAGCTTGTACCAGTTAACCCTGAGATCCCGTAATGAACCGACTAGCAGGCTCTCGAGTGCTGTCCTCTTTCTGCATACCCAGTGGGGTGTCTCAGGGATCTTGTTTGAGCGGCACTCATCATCCAGGTGACCGCAGTTGATCGTGCCGTATCCAAGATTCCACATCTTGATGATTGAAGGGTAGAGCGAAGCGAAATCTAGGACGGATACGTTGAAGTGGACCCCTGGGACAGGATTGACTACTATCGCCCCTTTGTATTTCTTGCCCTTGATCACGGCTTCTGTGACTGTCCCACCCTTCTGGCTCAGGATCTCGTCCGGTCTAGGTATGAGGTATCCGCGTTTGCGATGCTCCCTGTAGAGCATGCTTCTTATCCAGGAGGATACTCCCTGACGGGTCACATCCTCGACTCCCATATAAGATATCCTTGACAGGAGCATAATCAACTTCATCACTAGTTCATCATCGAAGCTCGTCAGATTGAGTGTGATCTCAACGTCCCTGTAGCAATAGGCTGCTAGGGAAGAGTAGGTCAGCTGGGATACATGGAAATCTATAGGTTTCTTCGGCATATTCACTAGAGCTTGACCTATCTCATCAAGGGTCTTCTCCCGATACTTCTGGTTGAAGGCATAGACCTGGAGTGATCTGTTGAAGAAGAACTTGTAAAGGTCAATATGTATCCCGGCTCTGAGGGTTGCAGATTCACGGCCCATCTCTATGGGTATCTCATTCCTGCTGATGCCGAGCTTCTGTGCTCTATGAAAGAGATACCTGAGGTCGAAGTCGTCCCCGTTGAAAGTCACTACGAAGGGATAGCTGGAGAGTATGTCGAAGGCTGCTCTTATGAGATCTTCCTCACACTCATAGTAGTCCACTCTCACCCTATCAGGAAGCTCCTCATCGCCTTCATCAATGCCAGATCTCCGCAGCATCAGGATCCTCTCTGCACCATCCGACCCAGCGCCCCCTACGCAGATCACAGGGTCTTCAGCCGCCTCAGGGTCAGGCATCCTCGTGGCGACGGATGAATAGACTTCAATGTCAAATGCGACACGCCTGATCTTCGGAACAGGACATTCGAGAATGCTGATCCATTCATCTATCAGAAGCCTATGATCTTCTGACTCCACCCTCAAACTCGCATATAGTTGTTCCGTGATCTCCTTGGGGGGAGTGTAGCTGAGACTGACAAGGCGCCCTTCGACTATCCGGTAGGGCAGACCGGGCTTCAGGTCTCTATCGTAGATGTAGTTCTCAACATACTTGATGTCGGCCTCCCATGAACGTATGATCTCCCTCAACGACCCTGTCGGCCTACCTCCAATTGAAAGCGGGTCCTTCGCCACTATCATGGACATCGAGACCTCTTGGTCCCTGAGAACATCATACTTTCTCACAGTCTCTATGTGGTCAAGCCCTGGATGCGTCATGATCGCCGGGTTCTCTTTCAAGCTCTCAACTGACAGGTCTGAGAGACAATAGGGTTTATGGCCGCTGTCGTCAAACCATAGCTCTATCTTCTGCGTTGATGTATTGTAGAGCTTCAGGTAAGCAGACTTCTTCTCTCCATCGTAGCAGGATGCTACAAGATAGTAGTCACCGACCGCTGCTCTCCCCCCGAAACTGGAAGGTTCCACAGTCCTTTTCGGCTTGTCGCTGATCTCAGGAAGATACTGATCTAGGCTCTCACTCATCAGCTTGATCCCTACAGGCTCAGACTGAACTGACCGCAACCATAGATGAGATTCTACCTCCGGCATATAGCTGATCCTTACAGGTCGACGTTGCACTCTGCATTGAAGAATGCCTAGGGCCGGACACCTGCCAAGAGGCTATAAGAGCTTGGACCAAGGGGATACAGGAGGAAGATTGCTCCAGGACGCCGTGGCTCTTGCTGTCGAGGCCCTAAGCTGGATTGAACTTGAAGGCCTGGGCGAGCGGCAAGCATTCTCCCGTGCATCGAAGCAGCTCGAGATCCATGAGGAAGCTTGCCTGAGACTTGCTTTCAGCCTTGTCACGGAGACGGTGAGGCGGCTGAATCTGATAGACTCCATAGCTGATTGGGCTGCGTCTCCCATAGATCTGGACGAGTTGAGCCTGGGTGCAAAGAACTTCCTCCGCCTATACGTGTACTGGACACACTTCCGTAAGAGCTCGCTGAAGGATGCGCTGCGCCTCCTGAATTGTGGCCGGAGGGTACTTGGCCTAGGTGAGCTCCACCCGATCGAATCAGCTTTTGGGAAGGTTCTAGGATTCGATCTTGATCTCTGGCTGAATGAGAAGCCTGAGAGATCGCGAGTAAGCCTCCGCACATTTCAACAAGGCTGGTTTGCGGATTACTGCCTCAGACTCTTTGGCAGGGATGAAGGCCTGAAGCTTCTAGACAGAAGCAATGAGAGACCGCCCATCTACCTCAGAATCAACAGGCTCAAGCGTGATCCTGACCAAGCTGTCAGTGCACTACAACTGGAAGGGGTTCGCCTGGCAAGGGTTGACGGACTCGAGGACCTCTGGGTCGTCGAAGAGGCGTCCAGACCCCTTGTCAAACTCCAAAGCTACCGGGACGGCCTCTTCCAGATACAAGACCTCTCAAGCCAAGCCGCCTGCGTCGCAGCGGACCCGGAGCCCGGCGACGTTGTACTCGACATCTGCGCCGCCCCAGGCGTGAAGACGTGCTCACTTGCCCAGATGATGGACGACAGGGGCGAATTGATCTGCGTGGACATCTCTGAGGCCAGGATGCAGACTTGGAGGAAGGAGACGAATCGCCTCGGGATCCGCTCAGCACAACCCTTGATATGTGATGCGCGAAGCCTACCCCTTAACCTCGAAACAGACCTCGTACTTCTCGACCCCCCCTGCAGCAACACGGGGGTCTTTGCGAAGTCACCATCCTTGAAATGGCGGATATCCCCTAGAGACGTC
>JAGTQV010000098.1 GCA_018397035.1 Candidatus Bathyarchaeota archaeon
TGGTGGATGCTGCCAGAGAGATCCTCGCCATGATAAAGGAGGTGGCTTAGCCTGTTCGAGGAGGTCTGGGCCTGGCTTATGGCTTCACTCGCACCCTACAGTGAGAGGCCATACTCAACAGTATTCATACTCGCGGTCGCGTTCACCCTCTCTCTGGTAACGAACCTTGCGAACCGGCTGCTCGTAGATGTTGAGAGGATGAGGTCTGTGATGGCTGAGGTGACTGCGTGGAGGAAGGAGTTTGATAAAGCCAGAAAGACTGATGATAAGCAGCTGATGGCGAAGGTGATGAAGAGGCAGAAGGCGATAATGCAACTGCAGAGCAGGGCGATGTGGGACAGGATGAAGGTCAGCTTCATGTATCTCGGCCCGTTCTGGGCGATCTTCTACATCCTAAGCAGCTTCTTCAAGGACAGTGTCGTCGCCCTCTCCCCATTCACATTCCCCCTGCTGCTCGGCCCTGAGCTCCATTTCGTAGCCTGGTACATAGTCTGCTCACTCGCGTTCAGTCTACCGCTCTCGAGGCTCCTCGGCGCGAACCCTGAGATCGGGTGAGCAGCCTCTAAGCCGGAGGCATGCAGGTTGAGGGGCACAGTCATAACTGTGGGTGGGCTTCACGGAACAGGCAAGACGACCTACGCGAGAAGCCTCTCCGCAGACCTCGGGTACCGCCACGTCTCAGCAGGGGGCCTCTTCAGGATGATGGCTGAATCTAAGGGGCTGACGCTCGACGAGTTGAACAGGCTCGCTGAGTCTGATCCGGCTGTCGATAGGATGATCGACCAGAGGATCAGGGATGAGGCTTCGAGGGGAGGGGTTGTCCTAGACGGCCAACTTGCAGCCTGGATGGCTGAGGATGCTGACCTGAAGATACTCCTGATAGCTCCCAGGGACGTCAGGATCGCCAGGATCGCTCAGAGGGAGAAGATCAGCCTCCAGGAGGCTGAGAAGAGTACGCT
This sequence comes from Candidatus Bathyarchaeota archaeon, assembly GCA_018397035.1. Classification (GTDB taxonomy): domain Archaea; phylum Thermoproteota; class Bathyarchaeia; order 40CM-2-53-6; family RBG-13-38-9; genus JAGTQV01. Next base: position 960 of record JAGTQV010000098.1, read on the forward strand.
GGCAAGGGAAGAGATGGAGAGGGAGCGGTACATGAGGCTATACGGGATAGATGTGGCAGACCCTTCAATCTACGACTTGATCGTCGACACGAACCTCTACCCCCTTGAGGAGATGACGCAAATTCTTAAGAGGATAGTCTCAGACTACATTCGCCAACTCAGGATGGTTGGAGGGAAAAGGCGTGGCTACGCTTGAGGTCGGCTCGGTCTGCGTCAAGACCTTCGGGAGGGAGAAGGGTTCCCGCTGCATCGTGGTCGACCTGATAGATAAGAACTTCGTCCTCATCACAGGTCCGCCAGAGTTGACCGGGGTTAAGAGGAGGAGGGTGAATATCAAACATCTCCAGCAGACAGGGGAGAAGATCAATATTAAGAGAGGCTCAAGCGATGAGGAGGTGGCTGCGGCGCTGGGCAAGGCGAAGCCGCCGGCTGCAAAGCCTGTCAAGGAGAGGAGGCGGAGATCCGCCTGAGACTGCAGGCTGAGAGCCGGCTTGGGCCACTTGACCTCTTGGCTTCGAATCGATCAGGAGGGGGACTATGACTGGGGAGAGACCGGTCTGGGAAGAGGAGAGAGAGTTAAAGGTCAGGGCTGCTGTGGATACTGACCCGAGATTCGGGATGAGGCCTGAAGATAGGCCTCTCCAGGAGCATCTCAGACTCGGCGTCGTGAACCTGGATAAGCCTCCGAACCCCTCAAGCCACCAGGTCGCAGCCTGGGTTAAACGTATCCTGGGCGCCTCACATGTCGGCCACGGCGGAACCCTAGAGGCTGCAGAGCCGGGGAGACCCGATGGTCACAGGGGTGCTGCCTGTAGCGCTTGAGGACGCCACCAAGGCTGTCCAGGTATTCCTCTATTCAGGGAAGGAGTACGTCTGCCTGATGCAGCTCCACGGAGACGTCGACGACCTGGATGTAAAGTCTATACTCGAGGAGTTCACAGGCGAGATCCTCCAGAGACCCCCGCTCAGAGCCTCGGTCAGAAGGGACCTGAGGAAGAGGACGATCTACAGGATCAGTCTACTCGAGAAGGACGGTAGACGTGTACTCTTCAGAGTCGCATGTCAGGCAGGCACATACATCAGGAAGCTCTGCTCAGACGTGGGTGAGGCTCTAGGATGCGGCGCCCATATGAGGGAGCTCAGGAGAACAAGGGCAGGCCCATTCACAGAGGATGAGCATATCTTCACGCTCCAGCAGCTCCAGGAAGCGAGGAGGCTCCATGTTGAGGAAGGCTGTGAGGGCCCTCTGAGAGAGGCTGTCCGGCCTGTAGAGGAGATCTTCAAGCATATACCTAAGATCTACATTCGGGACTCTGCCGTGGACGCTGTCTGCCACGGAGCCAGGTTGGCTGTGCCTGGTGTAGTCAAGGTTGAGACCGGGATAAGCCGTTTGGGGCCTGCAGCCATCTTCACCCTTAAAGGCGAGGTCGTCGCGCTTGCAAGGTCTGAGCTCTCCACCCAGGAGATCATGGAGGCTGAGAAGGGTATAGCTGCGAGGCCTGTCAGGGTTATAATGAGACCTGGAACCTACCCTAGAAGATGGGGTGGTGTTCAGGAACAGATTTGAAGTCTGCCTTCATGGAGCAGCATGCAGAACAGTCAAAGGAGCAACCTTAAAGTGAAGATGAAAGCCACCCTTACTCTCAGCCGGGATTCCCGAGCCTGGTACGGGGCAGTTCAACTGGAAGCCTAGGCCTGGAGACGGGCTTGACAGCCTGTGGTCCTTACGGGCCTCGTGGGTTCGAATCCCACTCCCGGCGCCACATCCTCAACCCAGCCCGGCTGGACTATGGGATAGACTCAGGTCTGCTGCTCCACATCAGGCAGGGACCGGGTTGCATCCTGATAATACATGTCCAGACAGTCTTATAGTCAAGGTGATCGACTGATGTCTATGCTTACCTTAGATGTGGGGTGTGGTGAGAGGAAGCACGGAGGACTCGGGATAGATGTCAGGTTGACACCTCACGTCGACCTGTTGGCGAGCACCTACTTCCTACCATTCAAGGCTGAGATATTCGATAAGGTCTACATGTTCGAGGTTCTTGAGCATCTCGAGAACCCGTCTGGAGCATTACGGGAGGTCGGCAGGGTTCTGAGGCGGGCCGGCACGGTTGAAGGCTCCATCCCCAACCCTTACTGGTGTGGCCGACTCCTAAGAGTTATCATGCATAGAGATCTTGAAGAACAATACACTTCATGTGAGCATATCAATGCTTGGACTATCTCTGAGCTGAGGCATCTGGTTCACCGTTGCAGACTTGAGCTTAGAAGCTGCCGGTACGGGGATTCAGGCTTCTACAAGGGGCTGGGATCGCTTGTCCAGCTTCTCAGATTGAACAGGCTGCTCAAAGCGATAACTAATCATCAACTCTTATTCCAGGTCAGGAAACCGTAGATCCGGCGCTCCGGCATGTTGAGCTGTGGAGGTTTACCAGCTTTCTTCCGGTTCTGGTCCTTGCCTTGAGTGTCTTATTAAACGTAGCCTGGACTATGCGGGCTAGCGCTTTATCTCTGCGGTCGAAGCACCGTCCGCTCTGACCGATACTTCGATTATGTTTGAGGCCTCTTCCTCACAGATACTATGGTGGGTGACCAGGATCATCTGTGATAACTGTCTCGAGGCCTGGCCGATGTAGCTTGCCAGTTGCGGCAGGTTCTCAGAGTCGACGCCGTAAGTCGGCTCGTCGAGGATGAGCAGAGACCTGAAGCCTACAGCATCGAGCAGGGTCAGTCTCATCGCCAGTGCCAGGAGGGTCTGGTGTCCTCCGCCGACTCTTGTAGCTGGGATCATCTCGGTCAAGCCTCTCGGTTGGACTGATACAGTGTAGTCTGCAGGGTCGACGCGGATCCTGCTGTAGACGTGTTGGTCAGTCATAGACCTGTAGTATTGGAGGGCTCTGAACTCGATACGACTCAGGAACTCAGTCCTCCTCGCCTCAACCTCTCTGTCGAAGGCCTCTGAGAGTCTACGTGCCAAGTCAGCCTTGACGATCCTCTCTTCAAGCCTTGAGAGAAGCTCCCTGGAACCTCTAAGTTCAGCACATATCCTTTTGAGGTGTTCAGACTTCTCGTTGAGGGTCTTGAGTTTGCTGCTGAGCTCCCTCCTCCTGCTGGCCAGCTCCTCCGGTCCAGTAGGGAGTTGCTGGGCGAGCTTCACTCTCAAGTCGGGATCTTCCGGTTGAAGTCTCAGGTTGAGCTTCTCAAGCATCTCACCGATCCCCAGATTGATCTCTGCCATTCTGGAGTGAAGTTGCTCAGTATCACTCAGGTATTCCTCCAGCTCCTTCAAGAACCGCTCTTGAGTCTTCAATTCACTCTCGGCAGCGCTGAATTCGCCGTTAAGCCTGTCGAGTTCCCGCCTTCCCGCATCATATTCCTTCCTGGCCTCTTCCTCACTCTCTGCGAGATGTTGAAGCTTAACCCTGTCTTTCTCAAGGATCTCGCGTAAGGTCTTGGCTTCGAGAGTCTGACCGCATCTAGGGCATCTTGAGGCGTTCGTCAACAGAAGCGACTCATGCTCTTTTATCTCAGCCTTGAGCGCATCTGCTCTGCTCTTTACCCTCAACCAGGCGTCGAGGGAAGCGTCTGTCCGGCTGGCCAGCAGGATCCTCGCCCCCCTCAGCTCCTCAAGGTTGAATCTGAGATCCCTTATTCTCAGTATGAGCTCAGCTCTTGATGAGGTTCGGCTGCTCCTCAGCAGCTCCCCGATCTTGGCTTCGAGTTCTCGAACCTTCTCTCTTGTAAGCTCCCGGTCCTCAATCTTCTCGAGGAGTATTATGAGTTCAGTCGACTCGCCCTTCTTAACTGTCTCCTCAAGCCTCTCAACCTCCAGCTTCAGTGACTCGACGTCGCTGTTGAGCAGTATCTGGTCTCGTTCCAGTTGCGGAATGATCCTCTCCTTCAGGGTTCGAGACTCAGTCGATACGTCTCTGTTTTCGTATCTCTCCAGTCTCCTCCTGGCCTCGTCTGTCTGCTCACGCAGCTCCCTGAGCAGGGTGATCCCCATGACTGAATCCATCTGGTCTTTCTGAGGCTCCAAGATTGAGGTTAGCCTCCCCTGCCTCACGTAGACGAGGTTGAGGAATTTCCTCAAGCTTACGCCCAGAAGCTCGGTGACCCTAGTCCGGAGATCCTCGTCGCTCTCTATGCAGGTCTCCTTCCCGTTGATCCTGAGCAGTCTCTCATCGGTCTTGTAGGCTCCTCTGCTGTCAAGCCTTCCTCTTCTTGTGATCTCGACCGTCTGGCCGTTGCGTGGACTCTTGAACTTTACAGCCGCCTCCATACTTTTTGATCCTGGCAGCCTCGAGATCAGGAGTCTCGGCTTCACATCCGGGGCTTCGCCGAATAGGGCGAAGACCAGGCCGTCAAGCAGTGTGGTCTTACCGGTTGAGTTTCTGCCCCGTATGAGGTTCAGGCCTGAGTGGAGTCTCAGCCTTGCCTGCCTGTAGCTCTGGAAGTTGGTCAGACTCAACTCCTCGATCACCGCGCTCAAAACTCAGCCTCCACCTCCTCAAGGATGCGGATCCATCGGTTGACAAACAGGGACCGGTCTGAGGCTGTGAGCAGCCCAGTCGTCTGGCTGGCTCTCTCATCAAGCATCATGCTCACCTCCTCCACTATCTTGGCAGCGTCTCCTGACATTCTGCCGAGTTGCATAAGGATCTCTGATGCTGCCCCTGCTCCGCTCACAGATGTCTGGATGGCTTGTTGCCGCGCGTCCTCTACTCGATTAACTAGGTCCACATGCAGAATCTTAGACGCGTCTTCTGTAACCTTCTCAAGCCTCGCTTTGAGTGAGCGCTCCACCTCGTATGGGTCTCCATCCGTCAAGCCGAGGAGCACGATCCTCAAGATGGAGTCTGAATCTTCTGTTTGTGAAGTCGAGGCGTAGCCGTTGACCTCCTCAGCAGCCCTGTCGACGAACCATTCTCTAGGTCTTACAGTCTGGCCGGAGTCAACTCTGATGTTCTGGATCTTGTGGAGCGGCTTCAGGGGGATGAATCTTGTCGAGTCCCTTCCTTCGAGGATGTATACCCCGTAGGAGCCCTCATCAGAGAGGTCTATCGCCTCTGTCGCACCAGGCGTGAGCACTAGGGTCCCGTCCCTCATCTCTGAGGCTCTTCTGCTGTGATGGTGGCCAGCCACTATGAGGTCGGC